>JBJDZI010000094.1:46966-114925 GCA_051867925.1 Eubacteriales bacterium | reverse complement strand
CTCGCAAAAGTTATACGCAAGGAACTTCAAAAAGAACACAACAAGCAGCTTGACGAGTTAAAAAGCAGAATTGATGAGATTTCTGATATGGCAGAGGATAACGAAAGCACTATTGATGAATTGAAGGGACGAATTGATGATTTGGAAAATGAGCTTTCTGAACTAAAATCGTTGCTCAAACAACAAGATTCAGATAATGAGGAAAATGAATAATTCACTATCGCACAATAGAAGAGGCGCGCCTCCTCATAGATGCAGATTTGCGCAAGGTATGAAACAGGAAATAGGATGGATGGGGCAGGCAAAATGACGTGCCAATCTATGCAAAAGGGGCACTTCATTTAAGGGGCATAACATGGTGACAGCACGCTTGGGCGAACGATCATTCGGCATTACAGCAATAGGTTTCTGCTTCCGGCTATTGTCAGTTGTTTTTGGCGACATCCTGCCAATTGGCGTTGGCAAGGATTTCGGCATCCCCTCCCACGAAAACCTTTGCCGCGTCGGTGTCTCCCTTCAGTTGGTACAGCATCCAAGCGGTCATGTATCCGTCTGCATAGGCGAGCATATCGCCGTGGTCGGCATCCACCCGCCGCGCCATTACCTTTTCCACCCCGTCGGAGATGGCGGCATAGTTGTCCTGCAGGGAAAACAGAGGCGCGATGCCCACGTTGGAGCTGCCCTCCACGCCGTCTCCCGCATCGGCTTTCAGCGTGCCTGCTACCATAAAACAGGGAATGTTAATCTTGGATACATCATAAGGCCACTCCAGTGCCTCTGCCAGTACGAGGTGAGTGGTGCTGGCTGTGTAGATCGTTTTGTAATATCCACCATTGTCTTGGGCGGTTACCGCGTTGATCGCTCCGACGCCGCCTTGGGAGTGCCCCGCAACGCCGATGCGGTCAAGATCAATTTTGCCGTAAAAAACGCTTGTGCTGTCCCCATTTTGCAAAAGCATCCAATCGAGGCTTTCGGCAGATGATGCACCGTCCCAGGAGGATTCGTCCTCATTTCCGATGACGATAAATCCCCATGAGGCGAGATGATCAAAAATGGCTTCGTATTTGGAGGCTTTTACGCCTGTTCCGTTCGCCATTACTACCAGCGGATAGGTGTGATCGGTGCGCTCCAGTTCGGTGGGATACCAAACCTTAAACGCTTCGATCTTCTTGTTGTCCGACTTGAATGTCACGGAGGAAACTGCGTATTCGCCCTTGGCGGTGTATTTTTGCTCCAACGGTAGATCGGTTTTTACCTTTTTATAGTATCCTTCCTTGACTGCCGGTTGCATGGCGGCAATGAGAAACAGGACGACTACGCCGATAACCAAAATGCCCAGCGCCGCCAGCATAACCAACGCCGCTTTTCCTGCGATCCTTAAAACTGTTTTCATCTTTTTTCTCCTTACAATTGCATTATCTTCTTGACAATCCTTGCGTTAGGGTGTAACATAGAAGTGAGACAATTGTATCACCGGCTTTTGTGCTTGTCAATAGCTTATAGGCGGTGAGAAACAAAGGAGCCGATTTGTATCACATGAACAAAAAACAGGAAACCAACGCATTTGTCAAAGAATGCATCACCATCGCGCTGATCGAACTGATGAAAAAACGGCAACTGGACAGAATCTCCGTCTGCCAGCTGGTAGACAAAGCCGGAGTCGGCAGAGCGTCTTTTTATCGCAACTTCGAAAGCAAACAGGATGTTCTGAAGCAGTATCTGACCAAACTGATCCGTGAATGGGGAAAAGAGTTTGAGGAGCGGGGCGATCCGACATATTTTTCGGAAAGTCTAATGTGGCACTATTACAAATACAAGGACATCTACCTTCTTCTCTACAAACAGGGGCTGTCGGCGATGGTTTACGAGACCATCCGCTGGGGAACCCGAATGGAGGAAGCCCAAAACAACATCGAACGATACGGCAAGGCAACGGTGGCGGGAATGATCTTCGGCTGGGTGGATGAATGGATGCGGCAGGGAATGCCCGAAACGCCTGACGAGATCATTGCGCTGACCGCCGGGCGACAACAATGAAGGAGGGCGTACAGATGACGGCGAAACTTATTTGTCATCCCGATTTTGCGCGGTGCAAGCCGATCAATGTATTCTGCAAAGAAAAGGATTTCAACGCGGATATGGAAAAATCGCACCCCAAATCGCTGCAAAACAAGCATATTCTGTTCCGAAAAACGCTCCGCGGGGTGGATCTGCATAAAACCAAAAGCGCGATCCTGAAGATCACGGCGGACGATTATTACAAGCTGTACATCAACGGTAGATTTGTGACAAGCGGCCCTGCGCCCTCTTATCCCGAAAGCTATTTTTATAATGAAATAGACGTAAGAGATTATTTGAAAGACGGTTCAAACGTGATTGCCGTGCATACCTATTATCAAGGGCTGATCAATCGGGTGTGGGTTTCGGGCGATCTGCGGCAATGTTTGTATGTGGATCTTTCGCTGAACGGGCAGACTGTGCTGGTCAGCGACGAGAGCTGGAAATGCACCTATCACAGCGGTTACGCCGCCTGCGGCATCATCGGCTATCAAACCCAGTACGCCGAATGTTATGACAGTCAAAGCCCCGAGGTCGGGTTTGAAACAGAGACGTATGATGACAGCACTTGGGGGCGCGCCGCCATCCGGGAGAATGGGGATTACGTCCTGCAAAAACAGCCTACCGCTCAGCTCGAATATCATTCGGTTGCACCCGTAATTCTTCGAAAAGAAAAAGACCGCATTTTCGCGGATTTCTGGCAGGAGGCGGTGGGCTATCTGTCTGTAAGGGCAAGGGGCATGGCGGGGAGTACTCTTGTCCTGCGGTGCGGCGAGGAACTGAATGCCGACGGTACGGTGCGCTATGAGATGCGGTGCAACTGCCGATACGAAGAAAAATGGATCTTGTCGGGCGGGGATGACCGCTTGGAGCAATACGATTACAAGGCGTTTCGCTACGCCGAGATCATCGTCCCGTCGGACACGGAAATCTCCGATTTGCAAATGCTGGTGCGCCATTATCCGTATGAACAGAAAGCCGTTTACAAGACCGAAAATCAAGCACTCCAAAAGGTTATTCAGCTTTGCCTGAACACCGTAAAATACGGAATGCAAGAGGGATTCGTGGACTGTCCCAGCAGAGAAAAAGGCGCATATTTGGGGGATATCTCCATTGCCGGCAGGGCCCACGCAGTGGCAACGGGAGACTGCACCATGCTGAAAAAAGCGATCCTGCAGTTCTGTGACACGGCAAAAGTCTGTGACGGATTGCTGGCAGTCTCCGGTGCTTCGCTGATGCAGGAGATCGCCGATTATTCGTTGCAGTTTGCGGCGGTGCTTCTGTGGACATACAAAACCGACGGCGATCTCGCCTTTTTGAAACAGGTCGAGCCGTATGCCACCAAGGTGTACGAGTATTTCCGACGGTACGAAAGCGAAAACGGTCTGCTCTCGAATGTCACCGACAAATGGAATTTAGTGGATTGGCCTGCCAATTTGCGCGACGGCTACGACTTCCCGCTGACCAAACCCATCGGAGAGGGGGCACATAACGTCCTCAACGCATTTTGGTACGGCTCTATCGCCGCGCTGGATCAGATCTACGGGATTTTGGGCAAACAGCGAATCACCCTGCACGCTCAAAAGGTCAAGGATGCGTTTCTGAAAACCTTCTACTGTGAAAGGGACAAACTCTTTGCCGACTCGCCGCTGACCGAAAAGGAGCCGCATTATGCAATTCATTCCAATGTCCTGCCGCTTTTGTTCGGTATCGCCGACGGAAGAGACGGAGCCGCCTCGCGCATCGTCGGTCTGATCGAAACCAAAAAACTCAGCGCGATGGGCGTGTACATGGCGTACTTTACATTGGCGGCGCTGAAGCAAAAGGGCTATGATGAGCTTTGCGTCCGTCTTGCCACTGACGGGGATTGCTGGCTGAAAATGATCGATCAAGGGGCGACCACCGCCTTCGAAGCATGGGGGAAGGACGAAAAATGGAACTGCTCACTCTTTCATCCGTGGGCAAGCGCGCCGGTGATCATTTTCGCCGAGAATACACTGCCGTATTGAATTTTCGACGGTGATTCAGAGGAATCTGAAAAAAGAGTCTCTTTTCCTGTTTGCCTATTGACAAAAGCATCTGAATATGCTACAATCACAATCGAGAGATTCGGCATATGTCGACTCCGAATAAATTCCCGGCACAATCTTTGAGAAAGGAGGATACTGATATGGATAACAACAAGCTCGTGCGCTTTTTGTTGACATTTTTCCTTGGATGGATTGGAAGCCTTATCATCAATCATACTTCCTTGAAGCCTGAAGGCTTCGTTTCCAGAACCGGATGCTACATCCTGCTGTCTATTGTAACTTTCGGAATTTACGGTGTGGTTGCATCGATTTTCAATTTGATGTTTGATCCTACCAAGCCGAAAAATATCGGCTACAAAGTTGGCTAATCTAATCCAATACGACTGGTCGGAATATATACATATATCCGGCTTGAATTGTCGGCAAAGGCACTTTTTGTGCCTTTGCCGACAATTCATTCAATGGACACGCCCCCAATCGAAAGCAGGTCAGAATACTTGCGCTCGGTTGGGGGTACGTGTTTTTTTGTTTTCAGCGGCTCTCTCTATACCAGCGTGTCCTCGGCTACGGCGGCGAGATGGATCGGCTCCAGCTGTAGTTCGGTGCAGAGCGATGCAAGCCCTTCCGCCGGTTCCCGCTGACAAAACAGATCGGGGATCGTATACTCCGGAAGCAATTCGCCCGCCTCGCTGAGCACTTCGATGCCGTAGACCTTATGCTCCACCCCTTCTTCATCCCTTAGGCGATCTTCCCGCACGCGATAAGTATACCTCATCTTCTTTCTTCTCCTGTATGAAATAACAATAATTCCCTTAAATGGCAAAAATAGTATATAACAACAGTTCGTGTTTGTCAATAGAAATGACAAAAATAACAAACAACTTACCGAAACTTTCAGTGGGTTGGTACTGATCAAAGGGTGCTTGGTGCGTTTGGCGGCTACTTTTTTCATATTTTTTCAAAAAAGTCTACCCATTTGTCTGAAAATGTGGTACAATAAAATTATCTATCCGATGAAGAGGTCTTCCTATGAAAAAACTTCTGCTGATCGACGGCAACTCGATTCTGAACCGCCAATACTTCGGCGTGCGTCCGCTGACCAATTCCGCGGGCGTGTTTACTCATGCCGTTTACGGCTTCGTGAACGTTCTGCTCAGTCAATTGGACGCGCTGAAGCCCGATGCCGTTGCGGTGGCGTTTGACGTTCATGCGCCCACCTTCCGCCACAAAATGTACGACGGATATAAGGCGGGGCGGCACGGCACGCCCCCCGAACTGTTGATGCAATTCCCCTATGCCAAACGATTTTTGCACGCCATGGGCATTCCCATCCTGGAGAAGGAAGGCTATGAGGCGGACGACTGGCTGGGTACCCTCTCCGCTCTTTGGGAAAAGGACGGCGGGGAGTGCTTCATCCTCACCGGCGACCGGGACAGCCTGCAACTTATCTCCGAAAAGACTACCGTTCTCCTTGCCAAAAACAACGAGAATGTCCCCTATACGCCTGACCGCTTCCAAGCCGATTACGGCGTGCGGGTGGAGCAGTTCGTGGATATGAAAGCCCTGATGGGCGATTCGTCCGACAATATCCCCGGCGTTGCGGGGGTGGGAGAGAAAACCGCCGCCAAACTGATCGCCGCCTACGGCAGTCTGGATGGGATCTACGCCCACATCGACGAGGTGAAGGCAAGCGAGAAGGTGCTGACCAATCTTCGCCGGCAGAAGGAGCAGGCGTATCTGTCGCAAAAACTGGCGCGGATCGTTCGCGATATGCCGCTGGATTTTGCACCCGAAGCACTGGTGATGAAAGCCCCTGATCGAGCCGCCCTTCGCTCCCTGTTTGCAGAACTGGAGTTTGCAGGCTACATCAAACGGATGGGACTGGACGCGGATCTCCCCGCTGCCGAGGCGGCAGAGGAGATGCCCGTGGAGGCGGTCACCGCCGATCTGCTGGTGACGGCAGGTCTCACTGCTCCTGTGGCGCTGTGGCTGACCGATGATGCCATCGAGGTTTGCGACGGCAATCGCTGTCTCTCCTGTGCGCTGGGGGAAGGTCTGCTTGCAGGCGACACGCTGGAACAAATCGCCGACTGGCTGAAAGAGACCGACCTTTCCTTTGCGGTGTACGATCTGAAAACGCTCCTGCATACGCTGGACGAGATTCTGCCGCACTTTGATGCGGCATCCTTCCGTTGCTCATTCGATGTTTTGCTGGCGGCGTATGTCATCAATTCCTCCGACAGTACGCCCTCCCTTGCCAAGATTGCGGGAGCCTATCTGGGCGCGCCCACCGAGAGTGCCGAGGCGATCCGTCAGCTGATCGAGCCGCTGACCGCCCGCATGAAGGCAGACGAATGTCTGAACCTTTACGAAACCATGGAATTTCCGCTGGCGAGAGTCCTGTACAATATGGAAAATCGGGGCTTTTTGGTGGATCGGAACGCCCTGCAGGCGTTTTCGGTTGCGCTGGAGATCGCCGCCGCAGGCGATATGGCGGAGATCTACCGTATGGCGGGACACGAGTTCAACATCAATTCTCCCAAACAACTGGGGGAGGTACTGTTCGATGAACTGAAACTCCCCTTTTTCAAGAAAACCAAGACGGGCTACTCCACCAATGCGGAGGTTTTGGAGAAACTGCGCCCTATCCATCCCATCATTGATCTGATCCTCGACTACCGTCAGGTGACCAAACTCCGCTCCACCTATGCGGAGGGCTTGTTGGCGGTGGCTGATATGGAGGGGCGGGTTCACACCACCTTCAAGCAGGCACTGACCGCTACGGGACGGCTCTCCTCTACCGAGCCGAACCTGCAGAATATCCCCATCCGCACCGAACTGGGCAGGGAACTGCGCCGCGCTTTCGTGGCACGGGAGGGCTACACCCTGGTGGACGCCGACTATTCGCAGATCGAACTTCGCCTGCTGGCGCACTGTGCGGGCGATCCCATTATGATCGACGCCTTCCGCAAAGGTACCGACATCCACACCGTCACCGCGTCCCAAGTCTTCGGTGTGCCCGAAGCAGAGGTCACGCCCGAACTGCGGAAACGGGCGAAGGCGGTGAACTTCGGTATCGTGTACGGCATTTCGGACTTTGCTCTGGCACAGGATCTGGGAATCACCAAATATCAGGCGGGTGAATATATCCGCTCTTACAAAGAGACTTACAGCGGGGTGGATGCTTACCTGCATTCCACCATCGAGGAAGGGAAGGAGAAGGGCTTCGTCAAAACCCTCTTCGGCAGACGGCGGTATATCCCCGAACTGACCTCCTCCAAAGCCATGATGCGCGCCTTCGGCGAGCGGGTGGCAATGAACTCCCCCATTCAAGGCTCTGCCGCCGACATCATCAAGGTGGCGATGATCCGCGTGGAGGATGCGCTCTCCCGATCGGAGATGGATGCCAAACTGATCCTCCAGGTTCACGACGAATTGATCCTTGAGGTGCGCGACGATTGTGCGGAAGCCGCCGCTGCTCTCTTGAAAGAGGAAATGGAGCGGGCATTTGACGCGCTGGTTCCTCTGACAGCAGAGGTGTCCTGCGGCAAGACCTGGTACGAGTGCAAGTGAGGAGAAATTAATGAAATACAAGCATTATCGGATTCTGATCGCCGCCGCTCTGCTCCTGTCGCTGCTGTGCGGCTGTATAAGCGATCCTGCCGCTTTGCAGACGGTCACCGCTGCACTGACCTCGGCATCTCCCGCCGCAACGACCGGTTCAACGACTGCGACCACTACTGTTCCCACGACAACAGAGCCGTCGGAGAGTTTGCCCGAACCTTCCCCCGATGGGCAGACGGTGATCGGAGAGATCTTGACCTTGCTGGAGCAGAAGCAGGAATCCGACGAATATCTAGAGGAGATCCTGAACTATCTGGCGGACACCTTTGGGACGGAGGTTCTGCTTGCATTGCAGTCCCACCTGTCCCAGCAGGCTTATTCCCGAGAGATCTGGTACGAGGTCACGGGCAACAGTTATTTCGTCCTGCGGGATCTTGGCACCCGCGCCGTGGAGGAGAATTGCCGCATCCGTCTGCTCAGTACGGGTACGCCCGGAGTGGCGGGCGATTCCACCGTTCTCACCTTCGGAGGGGATATTTGTCTTGCTGACAATTATCTGCCTATGCAGTATATGGCGAAAAACGGACTGCCCATCACCGATTGCATCGATCCTGCGCTGATCGCCGAGATGCAAGCGGATGACATTACCTTTTTGAATAACGAGTTCACCATCTCAAATCGCGGTACGCCGCTGGCGAACAAGTATTATACCTTCCGTGCCGCCGTGCAAAACACCGCTCTCTACAATACGTTGGGGGTGGACATCGTGTCTCTTGCCAACAATCACGCGTACGACTACGGAAAGGATGCTTTTCTCGATACGCTGGATGCGCTCAGGCAGTATAATGTGGATTCCGTGGGAGGCGGCGCCAATATAGACGAAGCGATGAAGCCGATGTACTATATTGCAAACGGCAGGAAGATCGCTTACGTTGCCGCCAGCCGGGCGGAAAAGCACAAGATGACGCCAGAGGCTACCGCAGACTCTCCCGGTATCCTGCGCTGTTACGACACGGCGAAGTTTTTGCAGGTGATCCGCGAGGCAAAGGCAAACAGCGATTTTGTGATCGCCTGCGTGCACTGGGGAACCGAGTATTCGGCGGAACCGGAAGATGTGCAGGTCTCCACCGCCCGAGAGTATATCGACGCGGGGGCTGACCTGATCGTGGGCGCTCACGCCCATCAATTGCAGGGGATTGAGTATTACAAGGGGAAGGCTATCTTCTATAATCTGGGAAACTTCTGGTTCAACGATTACGATCTCGGCACGGGACTGCTGAAGGTGGAGATCCGCTCCGACGGCAGTCTGGTGCACACCTTCCTTCCCGCGCTCCAGAAGGGGTGCGTGACCTCCTTCGTGGGGGGAAAACAGATGGGCAGTAACATCCTGAACTGGCTCAGACTCCACTCTGACGGCGTTATGATCGATGCCGATGGAAGAGTAACCGAAACAGTGCGCGAAGAATAGAATTGCGCCCCGTGCGCCGGCTCTTTGCACCCGCTCTTTGCACTTGCTCTTTGCACTTGCTCTTTGCACCCGCCGATTCGGGAGTCTCTCGGATCGGCGGTTTGTGTTTGTCCCACGGCAGTCCAAGATTTTGCGCATTTTGGGAAAAGGAAGCCATAACATCTTTACACCCGCCGATTTATATGATATAATGAAGCAAATTTCCCAATCGAACCAAAAAGGAGAATTTCCGCGATGAAAAAACTGTCTCTGCTGCTGGCGGCGCTTCTGTTGACTCTGCCACTGGCTTCCTGCTCTGCAACCGACGATCCCGCCACCGAAGCGGTGAGTACCACGGGCGCGCCTGCTCCTATCAGCACCACGCCCTCTTCCGACGATCCCGCCACCACAACCAAAAATCCCATTTTGGACAAGGTGACCACCGATACCCCTGCCACCGATGCACCCGAGGTGACCGACAAACCCCAGACCGAGGACAAGCCTGCTGAAACGGACGGCTTTACCGTCGGAGATGCGAACCAGCTGATCGCCGCCATCGACGCCATCAATAAGGGTGATGCCGCTGTGGATACCAATATTACCCTGACCGCTGACATTGATCTGACCGGCTACGCAGACGTGGGGGCTTACGAACCGTTGTACCGTTACAGCGGAATCTTCAACGGCGCAGGGCATACCATCAAAAATCTGAACTGGACCTTCGTGATGGCAAACGGCGGCGGAAATATGCCCAACGCGGACAAGGTAGGCTCCTATGTATTGGAAGATCTGCCCGACGGCACTTACAATCGCTACGCCAGAGGTACGGTGACACTTTTGGTGCTGGAACTGGACGAAGGCGGTGTGGTGAAGGATCTGACGCTGTCCGACAGCTCGCTGAACATCAATTGCAGTTTTAACAAGAACTATCAGATGTACATCGGCGGTCTGGTGGGCTATCTGAACGGCGGCTTGGTGCAGGGCGTGACGCTCAACAACGTGGATGTGACCGTCCCCGCAAACGTCAACTACAATCAGGGTTTTACCGGCTACGCCGCACCCATCGCGGGCAGAGTCAGCGGCACCTCTGCCGTGACCGCTTGTACGGTCAGCTCCGCTTGTGTTGTGGATACCTCCGCTAACGTCATGTTCAACACCGGCACGCTGGTAGGCGTGCTGGAGGCGGACGGCACCCTTTCCATCGAGGGAAGCAATTCCCAAGCGAATTGCAAGGTTCACGCAAATCCCACCGCCGACGTTTTGGCTTATAAGGGCGAGGGCATCGCACTGGGCGGCGTCGCAGGCGGGGCGATCGGTACAACACTGCACTAAATCGAATCAGTATGCCATCGGCAGAGGACTTGTCCTCTGCCGATTTTTAGTGGGGAAGGGCGGAATTAGATATGGTTAAAACACACAATCAAGAAACGCTATATTTGTGCAAAATAGAGAAAAGAGAACAAAAATCGTAGTTAAATGCAAGAAATGCAAAGAAAATAATATTGAAATCTTGACAAAATCAATTTATAATAATAATGAAGAAATGCACCCATGAATCGCCGCATGGTGGCAGAACTGATGATTTCACGAAAGGAAGTTATTCGAATGAAAAAACTGATTTCCATCCTTTTGACCCTTGCCTTCGTGGTGACGGGACTCAGCATCACCATTTTCGCAGATGCAGAGAACACCGATCTGAAATTCGAGGGCGAATCCACCCCCTTTTCGGTCACTGACAGCGAAGGGGTAACCGCTACAGAGAGTAACGCCAGCAAATGGGCGTTTACCATGGCTTTGAAAGGTGCCTCGAACGTGTCCGGCACATTGCCCTATTTCCGTAGCGGCGGCATAGGCGGTACCGTGACTTACGAAATCCAGCTGGAGCAGGCGGGCGATTTCGACGTGTTCTGGGCGTACCGTCCCAACTCGGACAGCTACTCCACCGTGCAGGTTTACGTGAACGGAACGGCGCTGGGCACTCCCGTTTCCCAAAAGGGCGGCGACACCGTCGGCGGTGCTGTCAACGTAGAGAATACAGTTCGGGAAGTGAGTCTCGGCAGGGCATCGTTTACAGCAGGTAAGAACACCGTCACCTTTGAACTGGTAGCTGCAGGTCCTTCCGAAAAGAATACTGCCTTTACCGTAGACTATATCCGTCTTTCCGCTTCTGAGGAAGAGGAGCCTGCGTTTGAACTCCCTTACCGCATTGAGGCAGAGTCCACTCCTTTCAGCGTGACCGACGCCAACGGCAAGACTACTACCAACGACACCTCCGCAACCGATTGGAAATGGACGCTGAAACTGAACGGCTACGACGATCAAAAGTCCGGTCAACTGGCATTTTTCCGCAGCGGCGGCATCGGCGGCACGGTGGATTATACCGTCACTATCCCCGAGGCGGGCAATTACGGCATTACCTGGAGAATGCGCTCTTACTACGATACCTATGCCACTGTACAGGTGCTGGTCAACGGCGAAGAGGTGGGCGGTCTCATCTCTCAGAAGGCGGGATTGACCGTAGGCGGCAAGGTCAACGCAGAGAACGGACTGCGCTCCGTGGTGCTGGGCAACGCCGATTTTGCAAAGGGAGAGAATATCGTTACTTTCAAATTGGTGGGCGCCCGCGACGACGGCGATATGGCAAAGACGGGATTTGTCATCGACTACATCGAACTGACCGAACCCGTGGATGAGTCTACGCTGACCTTCACCGAGTTCCCTGATCTTGATCCTGATACCGATCCTGATCCTGATCCTGATACCGATCCTGTCTTCACGCTTCCTATCCGCATCGAGGCAGAATCCACTCCCTTCAGCGTGACCGACGCCAACGGCAAGACCACCTCTGACGATCCTTCCGCAACCGATTGGAAATGGACGCTGAAACTGGGCGGTTATGAGGATACGAAATCCGGTCAGCTGGCGTTCTTCCGCAGCGGCGGTATCGGTGCTACCGTCAATTATACCGTGGACATTGCTAAGGCGGGCAATTACGGCATCACCTGGCGGATGCGCTCCCACAACGAAAGCTATGCCGTGGTGCAGGTGCTGGTCAACGGCAAAGAAGTGGGCGGTCTCATCTCTCAGAAGGCGGGACTGACTGTAGGCGGCAAGGTCAACGCAGAGAACGGTCTGCGCTCCGTAGTGTTGGGCAACGCCGACTTCGTGGAGGGCGAGAATATCATCACCTTCAAGCTGGTTGCCGCCCGCGATGACGGCAATATGGAAAAGACCGGCTTTGTCATCGACTATATCGATATCACCGAGCCGGTGGATGAATCCACGTTGACCTTCACGGAATTTCCGCAACCTGATACTCCTGTCGAGACGGCTCCCGCCACCGGCGACCCCCTTTGGCTCGTCGCTGTGCCTTTGATGGTGACCTTGGGCGGATGTATTCTGTATACCCGCAGAAGAAGAACCGTTTGATCGCAGGGAACCGTTAGTTTTATCCGAGTCGTCATTCCATTCGAACTTGTGAGGAATACTATGAAAAGAAAACTCATTGCTTTGATTTTGATTCTGGGGTGCGTTTTGACATTGCCCAGTGTGAGCGTCTTCGCAACCCAGTCCGCAGAACTGAAATTTGAAGGGGAAGATACTCCCTTTACCGTAACCGATAACACGGGCGTCACCACTTCCAAGAGCGACGGCAGCGGTGCCAATAACAGCAAATGGAAATGGAATCTGAAGTTGAACCTCACCGGTGTCACCGGCAACTCCGGCAACATCGCCTATTTTCGCAGCGGCGGTGAGGGCGGTACTGTGGATTACACCATCACGCTGGACGAGGCAAAGAATTACGATCTGATCTGGGCGATGCGCCCCAGCAATGATTCCTACTCCACCGTGCAGGTCTATGTTAACGGAACGGCGGTAGGTGACGAGATCTCGCTGAAAGCGGGCGATACCGTAGCAGGTGAGGTCAACAAGCACAACGCCGTCCGCGAGATTACGCTGGGTACTGCGGCATTCGTCAAAGGAATCAATACCGTCACCTTTATGACCACCGCCAACCATCCGGGCGGCGAGTACAATTCCGCCATTACGGTGGACTATTTCAAACTGGTTGCCGCAACCGGCAATCCCGGCGACAAGCCCACGGTGGAACCCGATCCCGGTGAGCCGGCCGATCCCTTCCTTTTCGAGGCAGAAACGACTCCCTTCTCGGTGACCGACAGCGAGGGCGTGACCACTACCGTCAATAAGGAAAGCAAATGGGCGTGGAGCCTGAAGATCACGGGTGCGTCGCTGGTATCGGGCGATCTGGCATACTTCCGCAGCGGCGGCATCGGCGGTACCGTGGATTATACCGTTACGCTGGAAGAAGCAGGGCAACACAGCGTGGTCTGGGCGTACCGTCCGGGTACCGACAGTTATTCCACCGTGCAGGTGCTGGTCAACGGCAAGGAGATCGGCGGCGAGATCTCGCAGAAATCCGGCGTACTGGTGGGCGGTGTGATGAACGGCTGGCTCAGTAATGTCCGCACCGTAACGCTGGGTAACGCCGACTTCAAGAAGGGCGAGAATACCGTGTCCTTCAAACTGGTTGGCGCAGGTGCTACCGAAGAGACTTCCGCCTTTACTATCGACTACATCAGACTGGGCGATCCCGTGGACGAGTCCACGCTGACCTTCACCTCCGAATTGGAGATTCCCAAGATCGCCACCAAAGAAAACAGCACGCCTGCCACCGTGACCGTTCCCGACGGAATGCTGGATACCTATCCCGGTGTGAAGGCTGCTCCCCAAACCACCG
The DNA here is from genome assembly GCA_051867925.1 of Eubacteriales bacterium. Classification (GTDB taxonomy): domain Bacteria; phylum Bacillota; class Clostridia; order Oscillospirales; family CAG-272; genus CAKSQF01. The sequence continues at coordinate 101,067 of JBJDZI010000094.1, read as the reverse complement.
ACAAGATCACCGTTTATCCCCTTGCCGACTGCTATAATCAGTCGGAGCAGTATAAACTCACCGTAGACGGTGTGGAGGTGCCGATCTCGGTGATGGCAAACGATCAGTACGAGTTCGCTTCCTTCGATTACGATCCCGAAAAGGGCCCTGTGACCGTTGTGGTGGAATGCAACGTTTCCGTGCGGAGTCTTACGGTCAGCCCTCAGCACATGAATGTGGAGTGTTCCAAGAATAACAAGAAGATCACGCTGACCATTACCGAAAACTACAACTACGATTTGATCATCAACGGCAAGCATCTCTGCGTCTCCGCAGACCCGATGCAGACTGACGTTCCCGCCCGGAGCGGCGAGGGCATCTTCAACATCACCGCCGCGCCCTATTCGGTAGACCCCACCAAGATGAGCGATAAGCAGGTCACTGAGGCGATCCAGAAGGCACTGGACGATGCTTCCGCATACGGCAGCGTCAAGGGCCACCAAAACGGCGTGGTCTATATTCCCGCAGGTCTGTACTATGTGGGCAATCTGGTGATCTCTTCCAACACCTTCCTGTATCTGGAGGGCGGCGCCACGATGCGGATCACCTCCGACACCTCTCTCTTGAAGGTTCATGGCAACAAGACCTCTATGGATACGCCTGCGGGCGGTAAGGGACTGGACTACACCTGGTGGATTACTACCTACGCCAAGGAGAGTGAGGATGGCACCAAGGTGGAGGGCTCCTATGACATCCGCATCGGCGGACGCGGCGTTCTGGACGGACGGGACAGCGAGTTCTGGTCTATCAATAATCCGGGCGCGTTCCAGTATGAGATCGGCAACAATACCGTGATCCCGATCGCCTGCTCCTACTTTACTCTGGAAGGACTTACCATCCGCGAGGGCATCTGCTGGTCGGTCATCGCCGTGCGCAGCGACCATATGGTATTCGAATGGCTGAAGATGTATCAGCTCATCGGCTACCGTCAGTACGAGGATGACTGCATTGACATTTGCGAGAGCCAGAACGTGGTGGTGCGTAGTTGCATCGGCTTCTCCCGCGATGACTCGTTCTCTACCAAAACATGGCCCTACAAGACGGGTATCACCATCAACTGGGCGGGCGTTCCCGAGTACCTCTCCGATGTGGTCTTTGAGAACTGTATGGCTTACAGTAAGTGTTTTGGCTACAAGGTAGGACAGGGCTCCAATCAGATGCAATACGACGTGACCTTCCGCGACTGTGTTACCATCGACGCGGCGCGCGGCATGGGTATCCATCTGAAGTCGGGCGAGGGAACGGTCAAGAATATCGTTTTCGACAACTGCTATATTGAGAAGATCAACTCGCTCATCGGCAATTATTGCGTATGGTTCTACGTCTACACCGAGCAGAACGCACGGGGCAACGGCATCGTGGAAAATGTGGTACTGAACAATGTATACGTATATCCCGAAGCGTTGGGCGAGAAGGGAATCGTGGTGCAGGGACTGAACGAAGCCAGCTATGTGGACGGCGTGACCTTCTGCAATGTCTACTTTGCAGGAGAGCGGACAGACTCCATCAGCGAGCTGAAGCCCGGACTTGCACAGAATCAGTATGCTACCAACGTATCGGTGGACAACGAGTATCAACTGCCCGCTGATCCCGATGCGCCCGGAACAGCAGACGATCCCTCCGATCCCGGCAATCCCGGCGATCCCTCCGATCCCGGCGATCCTGCGGACCCCGGAACGACTACCGCTCCCGGTTCCGACAAGACTCCTGAGACGCCCGACGAGACAGGGGACGATCCCGTCGATGTGGGCGAAGAGGACGGAGGCTCCACGGTAACCGTGGTGGTGATCGTGATCGCGACGGTGACAGTCGCGGCAGTCGTCGTGCTTTTGATCCTCAAACGCAAGAAGTAAGCAGATCTGTATTGCTTTTCAAACCGAGCCTCCGCTCCGACTGATCGGGGCGGAGGTTTTTTGCAAGTGCTTTTGCAAAAGTGTGTTTTTGAGGGCACTTTGTTATATATTTGGATTTTGCTGAACTGCCGGAGCCAAGGAAGAGGGAGAGCAGTCTGAGGAGAGGGAGAATACTTCGGCGTCTGAAATGGTTTCTCCCTCTCCTCAGAGCAAACTAACGATGATCAAAAAACAAACACTTTATTGGTTCGCCTTGGCAGGGCAGAATATCAGTAGTATTCGCTCAGAGGGTTTATTGCGACAGCCCCTATTGCATTTATGCTATTGCAAATGCATCTTTTTTGTCCGAAATACTTGCAATTTGCCAAAGTATGTGCTACAATACAAGCAATTCCATTATCGTCCGAGGAGGAGATCCATATGACACAAACCGAGCGCATCGCCCGCGCCAAAGAAGCCATCGAAGCACACAAGGCGGTCTATTACAAAGAGGGCGGCTACGAAAAAGCCGATTTCTGGGACTATGCCGAGATTTTTGAAATCATCGACGATATGTACCAGATCACCGGCGATCCCATCTACAAAGAGCAGATCGAGGAAATGTATCAGTTCGTCCTGCAGAATTATCATGCGACATGGGAGTATAATCCCTACAACGACGATATTATGTGGCTGGTCATCGCGCTGACCCGTGCAACCCTGCTCACCGGTGAGCGCAAGTATGCACAGACCGCAAAGGTCAACTACGATCTGACCTTCGCCCGGGCATGGGATGAGAAATTTATGGGCGGCGGTCTGTTCTGGCGCGTGGAAAACCAGTGCAAGAACTCCTGTGTCAACTGCCCCGGTGCCATTGCTGCCTGTCTGTTGGCTAAAGCGATGGACGATGAGACATACTACGATCAGGCAAAGGCGATCATCGCGTGGCAGAACAAGGTGCTGACCGATACTTCCAACGGACACGTGTCCGACTGTATCAATTTGGAAGGGAAGTACAACCATTGGGCGTCTACCTACAATCAGGGAACCTATGTGGGCGCAAACTGCCTGCTGTACGCCCATACAGGCGAGGAAGAATACCGTCAGAATGCAGAAAAGGCGGCGTCCTTTGCCATGAACGAGATGTATCACGGTGGCGTGATGAACAACGAGGAGGGCGGCAACGATCTGCCCGGCTTCAAGGGCATTATGGCGCGCTGGCTCCGTCTGTTCGCCCTCTCCTTTGACAAGCCCGAGTATATGGATTGGCTCCGCAAAAACGCCGACAGCGCATGGGCGAACAAGAACTCCAAGGGACTGATGAACACCCAGCTGGGTCTGCCCACCGAGGAGAAGGACTACGATGTCTTCACTTGCTCTGCCGCCGTATCGGTCTGCGTCAACGCAATTTAAGAAGTCTGCACCCGATACAGCGCATCTTTCCGACCGCCGGGGCATGAGATCGGAAGGGAGTGGCTTTGCCACTCCCTCCGCCCCGGAGGGGCGGAGGCGTATTCCAAAAACTGGTTTACGGACATCTAAAAGCCGGCAAATGTTTGCCGGCTACAAATGTTTATTCGTGAAGGACAAAAAATGCTGAAAAAACTATTCCGTAAATGGCGGCTTCGTTACACTTATCTGTTTACTCTTTTGCGCTGGTTGGCTTTTGCCGCCTCCATGGGACTGCTCTGCGGGCTGATCGGCACCGCCTTCGACCTGACGCTGGAGCTTGCCTCTCATCAGTTTGCCCACCATCGCTGGCTGATCTTCCTTTTGCCTGTGGTGGGTGTGGTCATCGTGTGGCTGTACAAGATCGGCAAAGTCAAAAAGGACAACGGCTCCGATATGATCGTCCACTCGGTGAGAGAGGATCTGAAAGTCCCTTATGCCGTGGCACCGCTGGTCTTCGTGGGAACTGCACTGACACAGCTTTGCGGCGGTTCTTCGGGCAGAGAGGGGGCGGCGCTCCAAATGGGCGGCGCGGTTGGTACTTTCTGCGGAAGAATGCTCCGTTTGAAGGAAAAGGACACCAACATTTTGGCGATGTGCGGCATGGCGGCACTCTTTTCCGCCGTTTTCGGGACGCCCGTGACGGCGTCAGTCTTCGCCATTGAGATGATCAGCGTGGGAACGGTCTACTATATGGCATTCTTCCCCTGTTTTATCTCCTCCGTGATCGCTTACCTGCTGGCAACCACCTGCGGCGTGGTGCCTGCGGCACAGAAGATGGCAGAGGTCATCATACCCGAACTGTCGCTTGCGACGCTTGGCAAAGCACTTTTGATGGGCGTGGTTTTTGCCCTGCTGACCGTGCTGTTCGTCTCTTCGGTGCATAAAGTACAGCATTTGGCGGCGCATCATCTGTCCAGCCCCTATCTGCGAGTGGTGGCGGGCGGCGTGATCGTGATCCTCTTGACCGGGATCGTGTGGCTGTTCACCCGCGGCTTTGCTTACAACGGAGCGGGCATGGAAGGAGTGGTCGCCGCGGTGGCGGGCAAGGCAAATCCTTGGGATTGCCTGCTGAAGATCGCCTTCACCGCCTTTACACTGGGTTGCGGCTTCAAGGGCGGCAAGATCGTCCCGGGTTTCTTTATCGGTGCTACCTTTGGGTGTGTACTGGCGACCTGGATGGGGCTTCCTCCCTCTTTCGGTGCGGCGCTGGGACTGGTGGCTCTCTTCTCGGGAATGACCAACTGCCCTATCGCATCCTTGGTTTTGGGACTAGAACTGTTCGGCGGCGAGGGCATCCTGTATTTCGCTATGATGGCGGCAATGCTTTATCTGCTGTCGGGCTATTACAGCTTCTATTCGGGACGGGAAGTTGCCTATTCCAAACTGCAGGAAGAGTATGTCCATCATAGCCGCGTGGGAATGGGACGGCGGATCAAATGAGTGGGAGCAGCCGTTGCACCCTCTGCCCCCGCGCCTGCGGTGCCGATCGCTCGGTACGGCAGGGGTACTGCGGGGCGGGGGGCGCCATCCGTCTGGCGCGGGCGATGCCCCATCTGTGGGAGGAGCCGTGTATCTCGGGAACTCGAGGGTCGGGTGCGATCTTCTTTTCGGGATGTACGCTCCGATGCGTGTTTTGTCAAAATCGCGTGATTTCTACCGAAAATTTCGGAAAAGACATCACTCCCGACCGTTTTCGGGAGATTTGTTTTGAGCTGAAAGCGGCGGGTGTACACAATCTCAATCTGGTGACCCCCGATGCGTATGCGAAGCCGGTTGTTCCTGTGTTGGAGGAAATCAAGGAAGCACTTGCCCTTCCCATCGTCATCAACTGCGGCGGTTATTTTTCGCCCATGCAGGTGGAACTGTTTGCGAGAGTCGCAGATGTGTGGCTCCCCGACTTTAAGTACGCTGATAGCGATCTTGCCGCCCGTCTGTCGGGCGCGGGAGATTATCCTATGGTGGCACTTGCCGCCATCCGCGAGATGGTAAAACGGGCAGGGAAGCCTCTGCTTGATGCTGACGGACTGCTTCGCCGCGGGGTATTGGTGCGGCATCTGGTTTTGCCCGGGCAGCGGAAAAACAGTATTGCGGCAGTGAAGATGCTTGCCGATACTTTCGGGGAGGATGAGATTTTGCTGTCGCTCATGGCGCAGTACACCCCCAACGGCGCGGCGGGCGCGCCCGATCGGCGGATCACTACTTTTGAGTATCAATCGGTACTCTCGGCGGTGGAGGAGACGGGCTTTGCAGGCTACTGTCAGTCTCCCGACAGCGCGAAGGCGGAATATACGCCGTCCTTTCGGTTGGAAGGCGTGTGACGGCAGTGCTCGCGCTTATGCGGGCATCTCTCCTAAACAGAACAGGCGGTTCACGTTTGCGGAGTGGAAGGATTTACGGATGACTTTTTGATGCCGGCAGATCCTTCCGCTCCGCTTTTAGTGTCATAGAACCCTGCTATGGCGAAACCCCAGGAGATCCTTAGACTGTCGCTTTGCGATCATGCTCAGGATGACCGAGTGGAAATGGGCTACCTGCGGGGAAGGCGGGAATCGGATTTCGTGAAAAATGTAACAATTCTATGAAAACTTAGTCTGTCCCTATTGATTTCGCCGCTTTGGTGTGCTACAATAGAAAATACGATAATAGGGGAAATCTCCCCATTTTGGAGGTACCGTATGGATCGAGTGTCCAAACCAAACTATTACCTGGATATCGCCCAGACTGTCTTGAAGCGTTCCACCTGCCTCAGAAAGCGTTACGGCGCCATCATTGTCAAGAACGACGTGATCGTTTCCACCGGTTACAATGGCGCGCCCAGAGGACGTGCCAACTGCATCGAACTGGGATTTTGTGTCCGCGAACAACTCAATATTCCCCGCGGCGAACGGTACGAGCTGTGCCGCGCCCTGCACGCCGAGCAAAACGCCATCATCAATGCTTCCCGCGATCAGATGCTGGGGGCGACCCTCTATCTGGTAGGAGAGGACAGCCCTACCGGAGAACTGCTGACCGATGTTTGCTCCTGCGCCATGTGCAAGCGCATGATTATCAACGCAGGCATCGCCACCGTGCTGATCCGTACCTCTCCCGTCACCTACCAGACCGTCAACGTCCGCGACTGGATCCGCGAGGATGACAGCCTCAGCGGCAAATTCGGTTATTGATCTTATAGTTTGGATAATTTATGAAACATTCCGCAAATCAGAAACCCATTCAGAAAAAATTCCGTAGTCTGCCGCCCTTCCGCACGTTACTGCCTTGGCTCATTATCTTTGGTGTACTGGCAGCCATCGCCGTCGGCGTCGTCATCTATAACGCGCTGACCGCAGAGGAAGAGTGGCATACCGAGTGGCTGGTCTACAATTCCAAAGACGGTACCTATACCGATGAGACCAAGGGAATTACCTATATCCCTGCGCCCTTCTGCTTTGAGGCGGTGACCAATGCAGGGGAGGAGTATCCTTACGCCAGAAGCGACCGTTGGCCGCTTTATCAGGTCGGCTATCGGGATGAGGAGAATAAGGTGCATTTCCGCCCCGCTACGGAATGGCTCACCACTGCCAAATCGGTGGGCGGTCAGATCTACTACAATCCCGATGCGGTCACGATGCCCGATTATGCCGATTTTGATTGGGAGCAGATCTATTTCAGCAATCCCGGTTCCACTTCTTTTTCCACCTACACGCTGAATGCCGAAAAGACCGACAAACTGATGAAGGAGATCCTTGCCGAGGACAATAAGGATCTGTACGATTCGGGTCTGATGGATACGCTGGACATCAAACTGACTCTGCGCGTGACCTCGAACACCTATCGCTGGCTCTATCTGAATCTGACCGTTTACGGCGATGAGGACGGGAATTATTACATCAGCCCCGAGGGCGCCAAGATTTTGGACGATCCCTTCTTGGTAAAAGTAGATTCCGCTTACTTCGACGATTATCTCAAATCGCTGGAAGATATTCTGAGCAGCGCGTCATGACCGGTGCTATTGAGATTACGCCGATCACCCCTGCCGATCTGCCCCGTCTGATGGAACTGGAGCAGATCTCCTTTAGTGACCCTTGGTCGGAATCTGCCATGGCGGCAACGCTGATGATCCCCGTGGTGCGCGCTCTTGCCGCCCGCCGGGAAGGGGACATCGTCGGCTTCGTCATCGCCTATCTGATCCCGCCCGAGGGGGAGATCGCGGACATCTGTGTGGCGCCTGCAGTGAGAGGGCAGGGCATCGGCAGTCGGCTCTTGCGGGCGCTGATGGAAAACTGTGACTGCACCCGGTTCTATCTGGAGGTGCGCGCCTCCAATCTGCCTGCGCAGAAGCTATACGAAAAGTTCGGCTTTCGGCGGATCGGACTTCGCCGCGGCTATTACGACCGCCCGAGAGAGGACGCCGTCCTGATGATGCTGTCCCTTGCCGACGATAACCGATAAAACGGAGGAATCATTATGGATGCAACCAGAAAATTACTACGCAATCTGCCCGAGCATCTGCTGTACTTTTTAGCGGCAGACGTGATCTGCATGATCGTCACCTTTGCGGTGAATCTGATGTTGCGCCCGATCTTTGTGGAAATGGCTCGGGGAAATGCGGCGAAGGAGAGGCTGGTGGATGCCATCCTGTTTGCCGTATTTGCGATCCTGTTTTACGTGGTACTGGCGATCATCTTTGCTAAAAGCCCCATCCAGCGCACTGCTTATCTGTCTGCCACCGTCGACAGAACTTACAGTTTCGGCAGTGATCTGAAAGTCTTTCTGAAGGGCGGGCTGTGGATCGGCGGTGGAGCATATGCGATCTTCTGTCTGATTCCCACCTTTTTCCTGTGGCTGATCCCCGATATCCGATACCTGCCCACTCTATTCTATCCGCAGTATGCGCTGACCGAACTGTTCGGCGTGTGGATCGCCTATCTGGTGGACATCGTGGCGTATTGGGTCTTTTCCCTTCTGCTGTTCCCCTGTCTGCATCTGTACTGGGAGAAAAAGCGGTTGTACCGCTGAATTTTTCGAAACGAAAGCGTTGACTTATGATTATTCTTGCATTTGAATCCTCTTGTGACGAGACCGCCGTAGCGGTGGTGGAGATGCGCGAGGACACCCGCCGCATCCTCTCCTCCGAGGTAGCCACTCAGGTGGCGACCCACGCCCTCTACGGCGGCGTAGTTCCCGAGATTGCATCCCGCGCCCATACCGAGGCGATCTCCTCGCTGACCAAATTGGCGCTGGAACACGCGGGCGTTACCCGCGACGGGATCGACGCTATTGCCGTCACCGCCTCCCCCGGGCTGATCGGCGCACTGCTGGTAGGTGTCAACTTTGCCAAAGGGCTTGCCTCTGCATGGAAAAAGCCCCTCATCCCCGTGAACCATGTGAAGGGGCACGCGGCGGCGGCGTATCTTGCTTTCCCCGAACTGAACGCGCCCTTTTTCGCGCTGATCGCGTCGGGCGGACATACCTCGCTGACTTATGTCAAGTCCCCCACGGAGTTTATCCCGGTCAGCCGCACCCGCGACGATGCGGTAGGCGAAGCCTTTGATAAGGTTGCCCGCGTGCTGGGACTCCCCTATCCCGGCGGGGCTGAGATGGATCGGCTGGCGGCTTTGGGTGATCCCGAAGCCATCAAACTCCCCTCTGCCGCCATCGACGGCAGTCTGGATTTCAGCTTCAGCGGGCTGAAGACCGCCGTCCTCAACTACGCCAACGGACAAAAGCAGAAGGGCATCGACCTCATCCCCGAAGATGTTGCCGCTTCCTTTACCCGCACGGTCACCCGTTCCATCGTCAAGCAACTGGCGGGCGCATACGAGGAATATCAATACGAAACGCTGGTTTTGGCGGGCGGTGTGGCGGCAAACTCCCATTTGCGCGCCGCCGTGTCGAATTTTGCCGGAAAAAAGGGAATCAGACTTTGTCTGACCCCCAAACATCTCTGTGGCGACAACGCCGCCATGATCGCCGCCCAAGGCTATTTTGAGGCGCAGGCGGGACATTTTGCCGATGCTTCGCTGAATGCCAAAGCCACCTCGGGCAAGTCGGTATTCTAAAGTGTGATACGGCAAAAATGACGAAAGTTTTGATGGAAAATCGACTGCCTGACAGGGAGAATCGGCTGATTTCGAATCAAGTTGCAATGAATATTCCCCATAGAGGGGTGTGGAAAACTTTCACCTGCTTTCAGCGGATTTCGGGTAGTTTGACACCGAAAAAACGGTCGAAAATGAAAAGAATGCCTGTTTTCGACTGATTTTTCGCAATTACCTGTGGAAAACCCTGTGGAAAATGTGGAATAGTCCAAGGATTTTCCGCAGAAAAATCCCAACGAATATATTTGACAAAATAGACAAATCAAAAGTTTACTCCGATCGGAACTCCGATCGAGACGATACATCACAACATCCAAAGGAGAAACCAAACAATGAAATACGAAGCACAAATCGAGGCTGCCGCCGAACATTTTAAGAAACTGCTTGCCGAGCAGCTGGATCGGGTAGACCGCATCAACGCCGCAGGCGACGCGGTGGATTATTCCAAGAAGGAACAGATCGTCATCGGCATTTGCGGCGGCGACGGCATTGGCCCCACCATTACCGCGGCGGCACAGACCGTTCTGACCGAAATGCTGGCTGACGAGGTGGGGAAGGGCAAGATCGTCTTCAAAGTCATCGACGGTTTGACCATCGAGAACCGCGTTGCTCATATGAAAGCTATCCCTGACGACGTTCTGGCAGAACTGAAATCCTGCAACGTCATTCTGAAGGGACCCACCACCACGCCTCGCGCCGGCGATCCTTGGCCTAATATTGAGTCTGCCAACGTTGCCATGCGCAAAGAACTGGATCTGTACGCCAACGTGCGCCCCGTATCGGTTCCCGAGCAGGGCATCGACTGGACCTTCTTCCGTGAAAATACCGAGGGCGGTTACGCAGTCGGCTCCAAGGGTATTCACGTGACCGAGGATCTGGGCATGGATTTTGTGGTGACCACCACCGAGGGTACCAATCGAATCGCCCGTCTTGCATTCGAGTACGCCCGCGCCAACGGCAAGAACCGCGTGTCCATCGTCACCAAGGCCAATGTGATTAAGACCACAGACGGCAAGTTCCTGCGCCTGTGCGAAGAGATGGCGAAGGAATATCCCGAAATTACCACCGACGAGTGGTTCATCGACATTATGACCGCCAAACTGGTGGACGAAAAGCGTCGCCGTGATTTCAAGGTCTTCATCCTGCCCAATCTGTACGGCGACATTATCACCGACGAAGCGGCTGAGTTCCAGGGCGGTGTAGGCACCGCAGGCTCTGCCAACATCGGCAAGAAGTACGCGATGTTCGAAGCCATCCACGGTTCTGCACCCAGAATGGTGAAGGAGGGAAGAGCGCAGTACGCCGATCCTTGCTCCATGCTCCGCGCTACCGTTCTGCTCCTCTCCCACATCGGCTATCAGGCAGAGTCCGACAAACTGGCACGCGCGCTGGACATCTGTATGTTCGAGGAGAAGAAACTGACCATTACCGGTCGCGACACCGGCTGCACCTGCGCCGAATTTGCCGCATATGTAATGGAAACCCTGAAGAATCTTTGATTGAATTGGGGCTTCGGGCGTAACTCTGCTCCCAAGCCGGTCGGAACCTTCCCGGAGGAAGGTTCCGACACCTCCCGGAACTTTTGCTAAAGCGGCACAATTCTTGCGCCGCCGAAAGAACTTTTTAATCACGACGCGATCCTGCGCACGCCCAATACTCGCAAGGACGGGGAACCGTCCCCGCTTTGGACGGTTGCGCTCATCCAACCGCGCACCGCTGTATCGTATCAAGAAATTACCATTCGGAGTCATTTCATGCAAAACAAGAATACAACCACACCCGTATCCAAGGCGGTCATCGGTCGCCTGCCCCGCTATTACCGCTATCTGCGGGAACTGCTCTCTCAGGATATCCTGCGGATCAGCTCGGGAGAACTGGCGCGGCTGATGAATGTCACCGCCTCTCAGATCCGTCAGGATCTGAACTGCTTCGGCGGCTTCGGTCAGCAGGGCTACGGATACAATGTGAAGAATCTATATAAAGCCATCGGAGATATCCTCGGTGTGGGTGAGTCCTACTCCGCCATCATCGTGGGCGCGGGCAATATGGGCAGAGCCCTTGCCACAGGCACCACATTCGTGGGACGGGGCGTTCATCTGAAGGGAATCTTCGACAGCGATCCCGACGTGATCGGTACCGAAGTGGGAGAGTACACCGTGCTTCCCATCAGTCAGCTTGCCGATTGCTGTCGTCAATGGCATCCCTCCATTGCGGCGCTGGCAGTCCCCAGAACCCAAGCCCGCAGAAGTGCGGAGCAACTCTCTCTGCTGGGCGTGAAGGGCATCTGGAATTTTACCGGAGAAGAACTGGACGCTCCCGAGAATGTATCGGTGGAGAACGTCCATTTAGGCGATCTTTTGATGACCCTCTGTTACGAGATTCACGCAAAGGAACAGGAAAATGAAGAAACTGAAGATTGATCTGCTCTACGGAACCGATGCGCTGACGCTCCCCGCCGCCGTGCTGGAGCGGCTGAATGTGGCGGGCGAGGTAGAGCTGAAGGTATTGCTTTCGCTTGGCGATGCCGCTACCCGTGCTGCCTTCGATAAGTCCGAAGTGGCAGAGCGGCTGGGACTGGATCCCGCCGCCGTGCAGGGTGCGCTAGAGTTTTGGCGGGGCGCAGGTGTGCTGAAAAAGAGCGAACTGAAGTCCGCACCCGAAGCGGGTGCTCTGCCTGCATTGCCGAAAAAAGTCGAGTCTGCGGAGGAGGCAGAGTCTGCGGGCTCTGCCACTTCGACAGCCGCGCCGATCGGTGATGGGAACGGCGATACGGCTGAGGACGCGGCAATGGATACCGCCGATAAGGGCGTGCCTGCGGAAACTTCTGCGACTGACGCGACATCCCCTGCCAAGTCCCAATCCCCAAAAGCCAGCGTGACCATCGTCCGCAGTGACGACGGAATGCCCCACTACACCGCCGAGGAGATCAATCGCATTTTTGCTGAAAACGGCGAACTGTCGGGCATGATCGACGAGTGTCAGAACATTTTCGGAAAACTGTTCAATCCCACCGAGATCAACAAGATCATGGCGCTGACCGAATATTTCCGTCTCGACTGTGAATACATATTACTGCTCTGCTATTACTGCAGAAAGATCGGCAAAGTCAGCGTTCCTTATCTGGATAAACTGGCACGCTCGCTGTATAACGAGGGAATCGACAATGTGGACGCCCTCGGCGACCGTTTGGGGCAGCTCGAAGCGGCGGCAGAGTTGGGCGGCTACTATCGCACTCTGTCGGGGGCGGGAAAGCGCTCCTTCACCGATCGGGAGAGCAGGTTTTTGGCGCAATGGGTGAAGTGGAGCGTCAAGCCCGAGATGCTGAAGATCGCCTACGAGGTGTCGGTGGACGCTACGGGCGCGCCGTCGATGCCCTATATCAACAAAGTCCTGTCCAATTGGAAAGAGGCAGGCTATGTCACTGCCGATCAGGTGAGAGCGGCGATGGAGGAATACAAGCAGAAGAAGGAGACCCGCGCGGCGGGGGCACCCAACAACAGCTTTGCCACCGATGAGTTTTTTGAGGCGGCACTCAAGCGCAGTCTCGCACTGCACGAGGGTAGCTGAGGATTCAAAATTTTCCGAATTTCTTCGTAAAGGAGAACGATTATGGGATACAACAAGGAACTGTTCGCGGAAGTTCGCAGACAGATGGATGTCCGCCGTCAGGCGGCGATCGAATCAGCCGACGCCCGTCGGTGGGAGCTGTACGCCGATCTGCCCGAGGTGGAGCAGATCGACTTTGAACTTTCCCGCACAGGTCTGATGATCATGGACGAGATCGCCAAGGGTAAGGAAGGTCTGTCCGAGCGGCTGGAAAACATTCGGCTGGACAATCTGGATCTGCAAGCCCAGCGCGACGCATGTCTGCGGCGCGCCGGCTATCCCACCGACTACGATGTTCCGAAGTTCAACTGTCCCGTCTGCAAAGACACGGGCTACGTCGGGCAGAAAATGTGCGGCTGTCTGAAGGCGGCACTCAGCGAAGCGGGGATGAAGCGGGCGGGACTCTCCCATCTGTTTGAAACCCAGCGGTTTGACACTTTCAGCCTGGAATATTACCGTCACGATCCCCGGGTTTATCGGGTAATGCAGAATTATCTGGATATCTGCCGCCGATTTGCTGACCGTTTTGACCAAGATACCCGAGAAAGTCTGCTCTTTTGCGGCGGGACGGGACTTGGCAAGACTCATCTCTCCACCGCCATTGCAGGCGAAGTGGTGCTGAAGGGTTTTGATGTGCTTTACGAGTCTGCGCCCAATCTGCTCTCCGCTTTTGAGGCGGAACGATTTGGCAGAAGTCTCACCGCTTCGGTTGCCGACACCTCCCGCTATCTGACCTGCGACCTGCTGGTCATAGACGATCTGGGGGCGGAGCTGTCCAACAGTTTCACCGTCAGCGTGCTGTATAACCTGATCAACACCCGTATCGTCGCCTGCCGTCCGACCATCATCAGTACCAATCTGACGCCCGATGAGATCCGCTCCCGATATACCGATCGCATCGCCTCCCGTCTGTTCGGCGAGTACACGGTGATGCGCTTCGAAGGGCGCGACGTGCGCCTGCAAAAGATCGGACTGAACTGATTCTGGGCGTACTGCATCCATATTGGGGGACTTCTGCTTGGAAGTCCCCCGTTTGATCCCATTTTTCCGATAGGAGCCTTTATGTTCTACTTTCGCAATCACGGTGCGCTGATTTTCGCCGCCTCCGATACTATCGCCATTCCCCACGGCTTTTCCACCCGTACGGGCGGAGTCAGCACCCTTGAGCATCTGGCGTCGATGAATTTCACTGTCAACACGGGAGACAGCGAAGCCAATGTGGCGGAGAACTACCGCATCTTTTTCTCTGCACTGGGGCTGGATCCCGCATCCCGCGTGTCGGCGCATCAGATCCATTCTGCCCGCGTGCGCTATGTCACCGAGGCGGATCGGGGCAGATGCTTTGACGACTGTGACGGATTCGTCACCGATCGCCCCGGGGTAACGCTGGTGGTCAAGACCGCAGACTGCGTGCCTATCCTTTTGGCGGATGCCGAGGCGGGGGTGATCGCCGCCGTACATGCAGGCTGGCGGGGAACCGTCGGCTCCATTGTGCAAAGCGCCGTTGCCGAAATGCTTCGGCTGGGAGCGTCGCTTGCGCATATCCGCGTGGCGATCGGCGCTTGCATTCACGATTGCTGTTTTGAGGTGCAGAGCGATTTCGTGGATGCCGTCAGCACTCTGCGCGGTGCCGCCTTTGCCGATGCGCACATTCGCCGTCGGGGAGGCGCATTGTACGCCGATTTAGTGGGGATGAACTGCGCACTTCTAACGGAGGCGGGGATCTCTGCCGACCAAATTGACATCGCTGCCGATTGCACCTGTTGCTCCCCTTTTCTCTATCATTCCCATCGCGCCACTAAAGGTCTGCGGGGTGCAATGGCTGCCGCCATCGGAATCACCGAGTGCAAATCAGCAAAACTATAGCCGATTGTGTGACGGTAGGATGAATTTTTCCGAAAAATCGAATTATTTTGCTGTTATTCAGGATTTGTTTACAATTGTATGGTATACTGGAAAATACGAAAGTATGCCATGCAATTTTTTTGCTTGAAAGGAACGAAGATATGATAAAAATTGAGCATCTGGTGAAACGGTACGGCGACAAATACGCCGTCAACGACATCAGCTTTACCGTTGAGGAGGGTGAAATTGTCGGCTTCCTTGGTCCGAACGGCGCAGGTAAGACCACTACTATGAGTATGCTGACCGGATTTCTGTCCAGCACCTCGGGAAAAGCCGAGATCAACGGCATTGACATTTTGGAAGACCCCATCGCCGCCAAGAAGCAGATCGGTTATCTGCCCGAGAATCCTCCCGTTTACATGGAGATGACTGTCAGAGAATATTTGAACTTCATCTACGATCTGAAGGGCTGTACCCTCAATCGCTCCATGCATCTGAAGGAGATCTGCGATACCGTCCGCATCTCCGATGTGTATGACCGCGTGATCCGCAACCTGTCCAAGGGCTACCGTCAGCGCGTGGGTATCGCACAGGCACTGGTGGGCAACCCCAAAGTTATCATTTTTGACGAGCCTACCGTCGGTCTTGACCCTAAGCAGATCATCGAGATCCGTAATCTGATCAAGACGCTGGGCAAGAACCACACTGTCATTCTGTCCACCCACATCCTGCCTGAGGTACAAGCCGTCTGTGACCGCATCATCATCATCAACAAGGGCAAGATTGTGGCAAACGAGAAGACCGAGGATATCGGAAAGGTCTTCGAAGGAAGCCGCCGCCTGAACATCAAGGTCTGCGGTCCCACTCCCACAGTGCTGTCTGCCATCCGCGGTGTGCAGGGCGTTTCCTACGCCGAGGTGCTGGGCAGTCACGATGCCGACTCCACTTCCTATCTGGTGGAATCCACTCCCGGGGTGGACATCCGCAAGATGCTCTTCAATGCTCTGGCTTCCAAGGGTTGGCCTATCATCGGCATCGAATCTATGGGTGCTTCGCTGGAGGACATCTTCATCTCCGTAGTGGAAGAACCCGAACAAACTACCCGTAAAAAACGCCGCCGCAATCGCGACAGCGCCGCAAAGGAGGCATAACCGATGCTTGCCATTTATAAACGAGAACTGCGTTCTTACTTCGTTTCTCCCATCGGATACATTTTCGTTGCGATCTTTCTGATCGCCAGCGGTCTGCTCTTCTCTTACTGCACATTGCAGGCAGGAACGGGCAGCAGCGTATCTGCTTATTTCTCCACACTGATGTATATGTTCATCATCGTGCTTCCGCTGCTGACCATGAAACTCTTCTCCGATGAAAAGAAGATGCGTACCGAACAGCTTCTGCTGACCTCTCCCGTCAGTTTGATGGGCATGGTAGCGGCAAAGTTTCTGGCGGCTTACACCGTGTTCGCCGCAACCTATCTGATCTCCTGTCTGGATTTCTTCCTGCTGTATCAGTACGGCACTCCCAACAGCGCGATTCTGCTGGGTTCCTCGTTGGCGATCCTGCTCTCCGGCGCGGCTTGCATTGCCGTCGGCGTGTTCATCTCCTCTCTGACCGAGAATCAGCTGATCTCCGCGCTGGGCACTATGGCGATCCTGGTCTTCTTCGTTCTGCTCTCTTTCCTCAACAGTTATATTGACAACGCCGTCATCCGTTCGGTGATCAACTGGCTGTCCATTATGGAGCGCTTCGTCAACTTTACCTCCGGTATTTTTGACTTCAACGCCATCGTCTATTATCTCTCCCTGACCTTCGTGTTCCTCTTCCTGACCGTCCGCGTTTACGACAAGCGCCGTTGGAACTGATTCGTCTACCGTCTATGTAAAGGAAAAGAAACATGGAACAGAAAAAACAGAGCAAGATCAAGCGCCGACTGTTGCATTCCGGACTGACGGTTGTAGTCCTACTTGCGGTGTTGGCTGTGAATATCGGCTTTACCGTTCTGTCTGATCGAGCGCTTTTGCGTCTGGATATGACCGACGCCAATTACAGCGAGATCTCCAACGAGTCTCAGACTATGCTGAACGAGTTGAATGCCGATGAAAACAATATCACCATCTACTTTTTGGCGGATGCGGACGAGCTTCGCTCCACCTATCTGGATTACTCCAATTCCCACTACGCAAGCCTTGGCTACGATGCATCCGGTAGTTTGTGGGGAATGAAGTATGTTTACGATATCGCGCTGGAATTTGCCAACCGATACGATTTTATCTCGGTGAAACACCTGCATTTGACCAAAAATTCCGAAGAACTGGAAGTATTCCGCTCCACGGTGGGTACGACCCTGACCAAGCAGGACGTGATCATCGACAATTACACCAGCGAGAAGGACATTGACGGAAACGACGTGCTGGATGAGAACGGAAAACCCGTAATGCACCACAACTTCCGCATTGTCAAGCGGGATGCCTTCTTCACCTTCGATTCGGATACCTCTTATGTATATGCCTTCAAGGGCGACCAGCGGTTTACCGCTACCATCCTGTCTCTGGCAGGGGCAAACCCCACCGTTTACTTCATCACGGGACACGGCGAGCCTGTGGGTACGTATACTGCGGGCGAATTTTCCTCCTCCGGTGACTACGGCGAGGCGCAGGAACTGCGCGATCTCTTCTTTGACGCCGGTTTCACCACCAAGAAGATCGATCTGACCAAAGAAGCCGATATGCTTTTTGAAGATGACAGCGCGCGCATTCTGGTGATCTATGGTCCCCGTACCGATTACCAAGGTGATGCCGCCGCCGCTTCGGGCGGAGTCAACGAGATCGCTCTGATCCGCCACTTTCTGGTGCAGGAAGATCATCATCTGATGGCGTTTGTGGACGAGACCGATGCGCCGCTTTACAATCTGGAGTCCTATCTGTACGACTACTGGGGCGTTTCCTTTGAGGATGCGCTGATCAAGGACAGCGGCAAGAACGGGTTGTCCGATGACGGTCTGAGTTTCCTCGGCGCATACGAGACCGACCAGTACAGCGTGGGCATCAATCTGACCAGTCAGCTTTCCGAACTGGATTCCCAGCCCCGCGCGGCGTTTAAGAACGCACGTCCCATGAAACTGGACCCCAATTTTGCCCAGTCCATCGGCTATAGCGAAATGTTCGCTTCGCTGACGGCAGGTGCCGTATTCCTCGCTCCCGAAGGGACTGCTTTGGCGGCGGCAGACGGCAGTGCGCTTTCCGATGAGGAGCAGGGCGGTGCGGTTTTGGCGGCACTGACCTACGAAACGCTGATGAACGACGACAACGATCAGGTTGCAACCTATGTCTTTACCTGCGGCGGAACCGGTTTTGCGTCCAACGAACTGCTGGACAGCACCGCTTACGCCAATCGGGATGTCCTGTATTACACCATGCGACTGATGAGCCGTGACACCGTCCCCTTCGAGATCGATTTCAAGGTCATGGCAGGGGAAGGACTCGATGATATTGACGATACTGCGGCACTGACCTGGACCATCGTCCTGTGCAGTCTGATCCCTGCAGGTTCGCTGATCATGGGTACCATCGTCTTTATCAAACGTCGTCATAGCTGAGGAGGATGTAAGGATGAAATTCACTGAACGCAAATCCTTCTGCTACGGCGGTGCGGCGATCGGTCTGACCGCCGCCGTGGTAGCAGTAGTCGTCATCTTCAACGTGATCGTTTCCGCCATCTTCTCGGCGGTTGGAAACAATCTGGATATGACTGCCGACAACCTGTTCGAACTGTCAGACACCTCCGACACTCTGCTTGCAGAACGGGAAGGGCAGGACAACCGGGTCACCATCTATTTTATGGCAGACCGTGACCAACTCAATCGCCCTGCATCCTCGGCAAATTATTACGGTGATTACACCGCTTGGGGAATGAAATATATCCTGGAACTGGCAGAAGAGATGGCAGATCGCCATTCTTATATCAACGTAGAGTTTATTGATCTGAACACCGAGGGACATAAGATCAAGAACATCGTGGGCGATGAGTATTACGAATCCTCGGATCGCACCTTCGGTGTGACCTCCGTCCTGATCGATAATTATACCCCCGTTCGCGATAATCACGGCGATATCGTTTACAATCAGCAGACCGGTGAGCCGATGGAATATTGGCACAATTACCGTCTGTATAACCGAAACTCGTTCTACGGGTTCAATTCGAGTTACTGCGTGACCTCCTTTAAGGGCGAATATCGCTTGGTTTCCGCGATTCTGTCTGTTACCCAGACGGTCACTCCCACTGCCTACTTCATCACCGGTCATGGTGAGGCGGTGGGCGAGTACGTCATCGGCGAAGAAAGCAACGATTACGGCTCTGCGGCAAATCTGTGGAATCTCCTGCGGGACTGCGGTTACGAGATCCGCAAGATCGACCTGCAGTACGAGAATTTTGACCACAGCGGCAACGCTGTTGCCATCGTCTTCGGCCCCGAGACCGATTATATCTCTTCTGATTCCTCCGAAGACGGAGAACTGGAAAAACTGAAGAAGTTTGCAGAGACCGATGGCAATTCGCTGATGGTCTTCCTGAATCCCGGCACCCGCTCGCTGACCAATCTGGAGAGCTTCCTGAATGAGTCGGCAGGCGTGGATTATCTGAATGCGAAACTCAAGGATGACGGCTCCGCGGGCATTCACGTGGACGGCTTCAGTCTGGTGGGCGTTCCCACGCTCGGCGATGATCTGCTGTCGCAACGTCTTGCCAAGTTGGATACGGAAGAGAAGATGATCTTTCGTAACACCCGTCCCATCCGTGTGACCGATCCTGCCAAGGCTACGGCGGTCTACACCGTTCCCGCATCCTCCTATGCCGACGCCGCTGATGCCGAGCAGGTGAAGGCAGGCGACGCTCTGCTGACCTTCAGCACCATTTCCGACGGCTCCTATCTGCTGGCGGCAGGTACTACTATGTTGCCCAACGGCACCTATACCGAGCGGGCGGAATACGCCAACCGCGAAGTGCTGGTGGCGGCGCTGGGGATGATGTCCGGCAATACCGTCGCATACGAATTGAATGACAAGGTCATCCCAAACGAGGGACTCAATATTACCACCGCGCAGGCTACCCGCTGGACGGTAGTCCTGTCTGTGGCGTTGCCTTCCGTAATCGCAATTCTCGGTTTGGCGGTCAATGTTAGGAGAAGATATTCATGAGCAGTCTTGTGACTAAGAAAAAAAATTCGATCCAAAGAAGTATGCTGACGATCGGCGTGCTTTTGGCGGCTTTCGTGGTACTGCTTGTGGGCTACTTCGTCATCAGTTATTTGATGGAAGACGATGATGGCACCACCCAAACGGTAGTGTATAAGCCCATTTGGGAAAGCGAAGTGGAGTCCACCAACGGGCGCGTACTGATGTACCCCCACTACGAGCGCGCCAATATCAGCAAGATTTCGATCCACAATCCCGGCAACGCCGTTTACGGCAAACAGTACGTGGATTGGGGATTCTATCAGTACAGCGGTTCCGAAGACAACGAGGACGGTCTGGTTCCCGGTGATTTTTACCTGATCAATTACGAGTACGCTCCCTATAACAGTTCTCTGCTGTCCAACGTGGTGGTGGGCGCAGGACTGACGCTGGCTACCTCCCGTGTGGAGGATCA
The DNA here is from genome assembly GCA_051867925.1 of Eubacteriales bacterium. Classification (GTDB taxonomy): domain Bacteria; phylum Bacillota; class Clostridia; order Oscillospirales; family CAG-272; genus CAKSQF01. The sequence continues at coordinate 80,570 of JBJDZI010000094.1, read as the reverse complement.
CTGCGACGATTACAGTCGCTACGGTCTGGACTATGCCACTCCCGAGGAAGCGGTTTCCGTCACCTTGGAAACCACTGACGGGGTGACCTACACCTATTATGTCGGCGACAAAACACCTTCGGGAAGCGGATATTACGTTCGCGTGGTCGGTGAGGACAAACTGCTCTCTACCGGCGAGACGATGGAGCGGGACTCGGTCTACACCCTGTCTCCCAACAATTTGGACGCGGCTTTGCTCCTCTCTCCCGTGAAGCTGATCACGCCTACGCTGACACTACCCATTGACAGTCAGAATACCACATTATTCGATTCGTTCTTCATCTGGAGACACGAAGAGGAATATCTCTACGACGTCGTCAACGAAGACGGAACGGTTACGCAAAAACTGTCTCCTGCCATCAGCATCAAACCCTTGAACGCATCCAAAGATCCCTTTGCCCAGTATGCAGGACTCAGCGTTTACTATGCCGCTTCTCATCCCGGCTACTACGTGTCTACCCGCTTTGAAACGCTGACCAGCCTGTTCTCTGATTTTACAGGGGATGAGGTGCTGGAACTGGCGTCTTTGATCACCGATGAAGACGGAGAGTCTTACTACGGCTTTGATGACGCCACCTTTGAAAAATATGGGCTTTCTCCCGATCAGATCAAATATACTTTGCGCTATAAATATCAGGGCATAGAAAGCGAAGTCTGGTTCAGCGATCTGCAGGAAGAGTCCTACTACTATGCTTATTCGCTGAACTTCAACACTATCTGCAAGGTATCGCTGGACACCGCTTATTTCCTGCAGTGGGACGATCAGGCGTTTCTGATGAATCAGCTGGTTTTTCTGGGCATCGACAAGTGCGACTCCATCAAGATCAGCGGTAAGTATTACGCGCTGGGCGTCGGAGAAAGCGACAGAGTTGGTCTGCAGGAGATCAACGAGACCTATCAGCTGACCGGCACAGGTACCAATCTGGTGATCAATACGGCTGACGGCATCACGCTGAATACGAAGGAATTCAGAGAGTTCTATCAGATTCTCGTCAGCATTGCCAACCGCGGCAGAGTCACCGATGAGATAGCAAAAGAAGCGATGAAGAACGATCCCGTGGCAACCATCGAGGTCTCCTCCCGCCGTAGAGTGGTCTACAAGACCGATTCCTCCGGCACCAGCACCACAGAGGTGGATTACATTCTGGAGAGCGTTTCCAAGAAGTACCGCTTCTACGAGTTGTCCGACGGCAGATTGTTCTGCACCATTCAGGAGATCGACGCGGACGGCAAGGCATCTGAGGAAGCGGGCAGTTTCTATGTGCTGTCCTCGCGGCTGGAGCAGTTGTATGTCGCCATGCAGGATCTGCGGGACGGTCTGCCCGTGGATGAAACCCAAAGATATTGATCCGCGTATTACCGAAAGGAGGCGCTTGTATGCGCACTCGACCGATTGCTAAGATCATTGCTCTGTTCATGGCGGCACTCTTTGCCGTGGGATGTCTGGTTGGCTGTTCCGACGTCGCAATGAAGGTGGGGGACGAGAAAGTCTCCTACGATCTGCTTCGCTATTTCACCATGAATTACCGAGGCGAACTGGGCTACACCGCTGAGGAGTATACCGCTGATCCCGCCAAGGTTGAGCGGCTGGAGACTCTGGTTTACGATGCGATTCGTGAATTGATGGCGTACCGTGCGCTGGCAGACGAGTTTGATCTGAAACTGAGCGATGAAGAGAAAAAAAGCGTTGAGTCTTCGCTGGAGTCCATGAAGGCGGAGTATGCCGACGATGCCGCGTATCAAGCGGCACTGGCAGAGGCATATTTGACCGAGGACGTTTACAAGGAACTGGTGGAACTGCAGATCTTGGCGCGGAAGGTCTACGACTATCTGACTGAAGAGCGTTACAATTTGATTCCCACCGATGCGGCTACCATTGATGCGGACATTGCCACAGGCAATTTCTTCTCCGCCGAGTATTTGTATATCTACTATTCGGAAACCGATAAGGACGAGAAGATCGCGTTTGCCGACAGTTTGTACGCCGAGATCAAGGCGGGAACATCTATGCAGACGCTGGATGATCGCTATGCGGGCGAATATGCGCTGTCGATGGAATACGTTAACCTGAATGCGTTCACCTACACCCAGCAGAACGAGGACTTTGAAGAATTGATCCTTTCGCTGAAGGAAGGGGAATGCGCCGCGCCTGTGGTGCGGGGAGACGGTATTCTCATCGCCCGCCGCAAGGCGTTATCCATGGATTTTGTGAACGACAATTACAACGACATCATTCAAAGCTATAAGGAGCGGGAATTCGCTTATTATGTCCGCGATTACGGCGAGAAGATGGAGATCGTCTATGATGACGATTACAAATCCCTGAACCTTTGGGAAATGGAGTAATGCGGGCGGACGGTGTGTCCACAGCATCAAAACAAAGGAACTGTTGTAAAACCCGCATAATGCACAAAAAATCAAGGTTTTCACGCAAAGAAAACCTTGATTTTTTGTCGCTTTTTCACACAAATTTCGTGAAAAACAGGAGTTTTGCTATAGTCCCTATTATAGAAGTTGTCGTTTCGATAGGAATGATTTCTGTATTTGCGACAGCATTTGTTTTTGATTGAATTTCGCAAAACTGCCGGAGTCAAGGAAGTGGGTGGAGAGGAGCAACAGCCGCTACGCGGCGGCTCGGAGAGGAGGGCGGAAACTTCGGCGTCCGCCCTCCTCTCAGAAACGAACCATTATTGCCAATAAACACTCTGTTGACGCACATGAATTTGGCATATCAGTTGTAGTCTATCAGAGACTTATTGCGACATTCTATTCTGCGTTGTTATATTGCTTTCGGAGCATCATCGGATTCCCGACTCAGTTCAAACCAGAAGGTGGAGCCATAACCGTTGCTGCTGCGCACACCCCAAGAGCCGCCGTGGAGCGAGATGATGGATTTGACAATAGACAGCCCCAGCCCCGTGCCTACGGCGGAGCGTTTGTGTTCGGTGTCCACTTTGTAATAGCGATCCCAGATGTCCTGCAGTTTGTCCTGTGGGATGCCTGCACCGGTGTCGGTGACCTCTATCCGCACGCGGGAGGCGGTGGTGATCTGGCGGATACCGATCTTTCTGTCCTCGCCTGTGTAGGTCAGCGCGTTGTTGATCAGATTGTTCAGTGCCCGCACCAGCATGGCGCGGTCACCGTTTACCGTAACCTCTTGATCGATCCAAAGCGTGAAATGATAGCCTTGACAGGTGGCGAGATTCTTGTAGGTGGCGACGCTCTCCCGCAGCATTTCGCTGATGGAGAAGGGGAAGAGGATCGGGTTCAGATTGCCGCTTTGGATTTTGGAGATCTCCAGCATATCGTTGACCAGCGAGGTGAGCCGTGCGCTCTCGTCAATGATGGTCTGCAGATTTTCGGGAGTGATCTCGCCCGGCAGATCGCGCATCACCTCGCTGTAACCCGAGATCAGAGTCAGCGGTGTGCGCAGATCGTGGGAAACGTTGGCGATTAGTTCGCGGCGCAGGCTGTCAACCTTGGAAAGTTCCTCGGAAGCATGGTTGAGGGTTGCCGCCAACTCACCCGCTTCCCGATAACTGCCTGTTTCGGGGAAACGGTAGCTGTAATCGCCGTCCGCCAGCCGATGCGCGCCTTTGTTGATTTGCTCGATGGGGCGTACCACGGTGCGGGCGATGAAGATCGCCAGCAGAATTGCCAGCAGGGTCAGCAGGACAGATGCCGCCATCAGAACGAAAAAGATGGTGTCCCGGGCGGCAGAGATGGGCGTGATGACCGTGCGAAGGATCAGCGCGGCGGTGACGCCCTCTTCCGCTTCGAACAGGGCGGTGTAGGTCACAACCTCCATGGCATCCTCATCAGAGGGAGCGGGGAGTGCATCTTTGTTTGGCGAGGGGGCGGAGGATTGATTCTGCGGATCTTTGGAGCCGTGAGGCAGACGGTTGCCGTCAAACTCCTCGGTGCGCAGGTAAGTACCACCTTCCTTTTCTGCCAGCATCACCAGTTGCATACAGTCTTCTGCGGTGAGTTCCCGTCCCATGCCGGTCAGCGGTGAGGCAGATGCCAGCCGCGTCAGGCTTCCCGTTTCGGGATAGAAGAGCAGGAGCGTCAGACCGTGGCGATTGGAAAGGGAATCTGCGCAATCGTACAGATCGTCGCCTCCCACCGCCGCGATGACCTCGTCGGCACTGTCTTCCAAACTGCGAATCTTGATGGTGCGGTAAATCTGATCTAAGAAGACGACCTGCATCAGCCAAAGCAATCCCATAGTAAGGATGGTGAAAAGCAGGAATGCGAGGAGGATCTTCACCCGCACCGAAAGTCCTTTGTGGGGGTGAGTCCTTCCGGGGTGGGCGGTGTGCAGGACGGATTTACTACTGCTGTGTTTAGTTGCCTTCAAAGCGGTAGCCCACTCCTCTCAGGGTGACGATGAACTTGCTGTATGGGCCTAAAGAGTGGCGTAGGAGTTTGATGTGGGTGTCCAGCGTGCGATCGTCGCCGTAAAAATCGTAGCCCCAGACCTCGCAGATCAGTTTTTCTCTGGTCAGCGCGATGTTTTTGTTGCGGATCATGTAGAAGAGCAGTTCGTATTCTTTGGGGGACAGTTCGGCGACCGCTCCGTCCACCGTGACGATGCGGGCGGTGAAGTCTACCGTCAGACCTTCTTTGCGGTAGATCTCTTTTTTGTCGGATGTGCTGCTTCCCACGGTGCGCTTGAGGATTGCCTCAATGCGCAGCATCAACTCCTTGGGCGAGAAGGGTTTGACCACATAGTCGTCCACGCCAAGCTGAAAGCCGCCGATGCGGTCATATTCCTCGCCCCGCGCCGAAAGCACGATGATGGGGACTTCGCTATGCTTGCGAATCTCCCGCGACGCGGACAGTCCGTCCAGCACGGGCATCATAATGTCCATCACGATGAGATCAAAGGGTTCTCTGCGGAAGCACTCCAGTGCTTCCATGCCGTTGCCCGCTTCCACGACGGTGTGACCGTCAAATTCCGCGTATTTGCGGATCAGCGTGCGGATTTTTTCTTCGTCGTCTACGATCAGTAATTTTGCCATAGTATTTTTGCAAAAGCTTTCTTGAAAGAAGGCTTTTGCACCTCCAAGTGCTTTTTTGAAAAGGACTGTAATGGATGTCGTCCGTGGAAGAGACCGATCCCTTGAAAGAAGGTTCTTTCGTCTTTTCCGAATTTCATAAAAAGGGGCGGCAAGTGCTTGCCGCCCCTACGTTTTGCGGGGGTCAAGCCCCAATAGGATCAATGTGCAGCAGATAAAATGCCGCTTAGTCTGCGCCCTGCTGCCCCAGAATCACGTCTACCACGATGGTGGTGCTGTGATCGCGCTGGACGGTCATTTGGATTACGTCGCCTGCGTTATAACTACTCAGCGCAGAGAGGACGTCGGAATTTTCCGAAATCTCTGTACTGCCTACGAAGAGAATGCGATCGCCAAACTGCAATTCTGCACTTCCGCTGGCGTAACCTGCTACCAACGAGGTGTCGTAGATATACACGCCGGGGATTACCTGGGTGTGTTCGCGTCCCCAAATGTCTTTATAGGTGGAGGTTGCATAATCTTTCAGTTTGGGGTAGTACTCGTCCTCAAAGACGTAGGAAGCGTTGGATTGGTTAACCGCGACGACCGTAATGCCCAGACGGGGGCGTCCCGCAACGTAGCCCACTTCGATGAGCTGATTGGCAACGTCCAGCACGGTGGTGATAGGGATGGCAAAGCCGATGCCCTCCACGCTCTCGCCTGTGGATTTGGCGTTGACGATGCCGATCAGCGAGCCGTTGGTGTCGAACAGACCGCCGCCCGAGTTGCCGTGGTTGACTGCCGCATCAATCTGAATCAGCGACATGGTCTGCCCTTCTACGGTGATCTCACGGGTGAGGCAGGATAGGATGCCGCTGGAAACGGTGTTGGACAGTACGCCCAGCGGGTTGCCGATGGCGATGACTGTTTCGGCAAGCACCAGTTCGGTACCCCGAACGGTGACGGCAGGCAGTCCGCTGGTGGCGATCTTCAGAACCGCCAGATCGGTGCGGGAGTCGGTGCCGACCACATCTGCAAAGAAGGTACTGCCGTCGGCAAGGGTGACGCGGATAATGGAATATCCGTCAACTACATGGTTACAGGTGACAATATAGCCGTCGGCGGTCCAGATGACGCCGCTGCCGGCACCGCTTTGTTCGCCTGCATTGGCGGCAGATTGGCTGGCGAAGGTGTCGATGACCACTACTGAGTTCACCGCGTCTGCGGCGGCTTGCATCACGGAGGTAGTGCCGATCTCGGCATTGTTGACCTTGACCACCGTTTCGGTGATGACCGGCGCATTCAGATTGGTATAGCCGCCGGAATCAGTGGCAGAAGCGGCGCCGATGGCTCCGCCCACCAGTCCCAGAAGAAGGGAACAGACCAGCAGGAGTGCGCATCCGCAAATAATCAGAGTGGTCTTCCATCCGCTCCGCTTTTTGGGAGTGGCGGCAGGAGCGGGACTCTCTTCGGTGTAGGTATAGGTATAACGACCGCTGGCGCTGTCGTAGGATACCTCGTATTCGTTACGGGGAGGAGTAGGTTCGGATGAGGCGGGGGTTACACCTGCCTGCCCGATGCCTGCGAAGTCTGCTACGCCGGGGATGTTGCCGGAAGCACCGTTGGGAGCAGGGGAAGCAGTGCTGTTGTGGGAAGCGGAAGCGATATCGTCGTAGACGGGAGCGGTGACTTCGGGAGTTTGCGGCTCCACCGGGGGAGTGCCGTTCTCACCGGACGGGGGAGATGCGGGGGCACCTGAACTGTTTTCGTCGGCAGGTTCATTGTATATGCGTTCGTTTTCGTTCATTGCTATCATCCTTTCACAGATCGTATCCATAGTTTACCCCTGAAATGTGACGGTTATATGAAGATTTAGAAAAATAGAATTGAATCTTCTTTGCCGCCCGTTTATTGGGAAAACAGGAGAAAAGATTGCCTCGAATGCATGGCGCATCCGAGGCAATGAAGTACGGTTACAGCTTCTTAAAAGCGTAAACGGTGGTTTGGCTGTACTCGTCGCCCGCCTTCAGCACGGGAGAGGGGAAGTTCTTCTGGTTGGGAGAGTCGGGGATGCGGTTGCACTCCAGCGCCACCGCCTCGTTCTTTTGCTGAGGAATGGTTCGGAAGAAGGGGTTGGGCGCGGACATGAAGTTGCAGGTGTACATCTGGATGCCCCCTTCCGTGGTGAGGATCTGCATCTCAATGCCTGTCTTGGGCGAGGAGATGGTGCCGATCCACTCGGGAGAACTCAGTTCTGCGCCGCCGTTTCGCACGAAGCAATGGTCATAGCCGCCGCCGACCTTGATCTGCGGATCGTCTGCGGCGATATCCTGCCCGATGGTTTTGGGGGTGCGGAAGTCGAAGGGTGTGCCGCTGACATCTGCCAGATCGCCGAAGGGGATCAGCTTGCCGTCTACGGGAACGTAGTGATCGCAGGCGAGGGTCAGGGTCTGATCCAGAACGGTGGAGCCTACGCCACCCAACGAGAAGTAAGCGTGGTTGGTAAGATTGATGACAGTGTCGGCATCGCTGATGGCACTGTACGAGATGGTCAGCGCGTTGTCCTTCAGCATATAGGTCACGAGGATCCGCAGAGTGCCGGGATAGCCTTCCTCCCCGTCGGGGGAGCGGAGTTTGAAGGTCACCAGATCGGCACCGTCATCTTCGCGGGCGGAGACGGTCTCCCAAAGGCGGCTGGAATAGCCAACATTGCCGCCGTGAAGATGGTATCTGCCCTTTTCGTTGTTGTTGAGCTGATAGGTCTTGCCGTGAAGCGTGAAACGCCCGCCCGCAATGCGGTTGGCGTATCTGCCTACGACAGAGCCGTGGTAATCGCCGTCTGCCAGATAGCCTGCAAGGGTGTCGAAGCCACAGACTACGCTGACACCGTTAAACAAAACCTTTGTGATACGGGCGCCGTATTCGGTGACCGAGACGGTCATATCCTCCTGCGCCATGGTGTACAGGTTCACTTCGGTGCCGTCGGGCATCGTGCCGAACAGGGATTTCGTAATGCTCATAATGTACCTCCGGATGGGTACGGGATGCTGATGGACTCCCGTATCTTGGAATAATTACCTTTATTATAACCGATGAAAGCCGTTCTGTCAATTGTTCTTTGGAAAAAAGTTCACGCATATACTAAAAAAGATTGTAGAAGGGGAGCGTTTTCTATGAAAAAATACAGAAATCGGGACGAGAGGCAGAAAAGAGGACTGCGCAAGGAGTGGGCACTGGGGCTGTTTGGGCTTTTGATGGCGACTGCGCTCCCTGCGCTGGCGGCACTCCTGTTCGGGCTTTCGGGAGGCGGGGAGGCAGAGTTCTTGTCCGAGCAGACTGTCGTCCTGATCTGCCGTCACGGCGGGGAGGAGGCGGATGAACTGACGCTGGAGCGGGTGCTGATTCTGTCGCTGGCGGCAACCAATGCTTCGGATACGCCGTCCGCTTCGCTGGAGGCGCAGGCGGTGGTACTTCGTTCCCGCGCGGTCTGGTGGATGGATTATTGCGACGGCGGCGCGGAGAAGGAGCAGGAAAGCGCGAAAACGCCAGTGGCACGGCGAACGCTTTGCGACAGTCCCGCTCACGGGCTTCCTTACTGTTCGGAGCGTGAACTGACCGTTGCGCTGGGCAAGGACGAGACCGCCGCCCGCATCGATGCCGCCAAGCGGGCGGTCACCGCCACCCGCGGGCAGGTGCTGTGCTTTGAGGGAGAGGTGATCCCCGCTATGGTGCATACCTCTTCCGTAGGCGTGACCCGTTCAGTAGAGAGTCTGCCATGGCTGACATCGGTGACCACCCCCGAGGAAGCGGCAGTGACGGTCTGCCGCATTCCCGCAGAGGATGCCCGCGCCGCGCTGGCAGCCCGTTTTGGCTTGCTTTTGTCTGCCGATCCGCGAGAATGGGAGGTTGCCGTCTCACCGAATGAGGGGACGGCGGAGTCGGTGTGCGTAGGGGGAACAATCCTGTCTGCTACCGTTTTTGCCGATGCGCTGGATCTGCCGTCGGGGAATCTGCAGATTGAGGGGACTGCGGATGCGCTGATCGTCACCTGCAGGGGCGCGGGAAGCGGCTGCGGACTTTCCCGGGCAGGGGCAGAGGTGTACGCCCGGGGCGGGCTGAACTCGGGGGAGATTCTGTCGCATTACTACCCCGATTGTACGCTGGGGCAGGCGTGGGAGTGATGCGGAAAAGTCAAAACACCCGTCGGAGAGGGGCAAACCTTTTCGGCGGGTTCTTTTGAGAGAGGATGGGATGACTGTCGGTCGCACCGCAAAGCGGTGCGACCGATGATGCGCTCTTGTTACTTATTGCAAGGATTGTTTGATGACGCTGTTCACATACTCGCGGACAGAGAGCAGGGTGACGGCATCATGGGCGCAGCGGTCGAAGCGGATTTCGCCGCCGAACCGTTTTTCCATCTCGCTGACGAGTATCTCTTTGCCGCAGACCGTCTCGGCGAGTTTCATCGCCCGCAGATCCTGCAAGGCTTCGTAGAAAGAGATGATGCGGATCGACTCCAGTGCCGTTCCGTTCTGCGCGGGATAGACCGAGTGTGTGTCTCCTGCAGGCACCCAGTAATCGCCGGAAAGATCGGTGTAGGGATTGATGGCATCGATCGAACCGCAGTTGTTGAAATGGTTGAAACCCCAATGCAAAAAGCCTGCGATATCGAATTTGTACATCTGCATTCCGATGGAGCGCGTGCGCCAAAGGGGCATGGCGACGAGGCGGTTGGAAACATCTTTCGTTTGACCACAACAGTAATAGGTCCAAAGCCCGGGCACCTTTGCTTCGATAAAAGGTTCGATGTGATCGCTGGCGGGAATGGGGGTTCTGACCAGTCCAGCGCTCCAGTATTCAAAGTTTGAGAGTGCATCCATGATCACGTAATCCTTCAGCAAATCTGCCACCACGTTCTTGGCGGCACGGTAGGAGCTAAGATGTGCGGCGCTGGGCTCGTCAGACACGTGGAAAAAGCAACGCTTGTCATCCCCCCTTGCCTTCATATGCGCCAAAAAGGCGGTAATGAAGGTGCGCAGATATGCGGTGTATTCCTCGCCCGTGGCATCGGTTTCCCAGCCGAAGAGTTTTTTGTATTCACCGTTGACAGTTGCCATGATTTTCGGAGCGTGTTCTGCGCCCCACTGCGTAAAGAAGTGGGCGATCTCGAAATATTGAATGCCGATGCGGTCGCACAGATCGATCCAGCGATCCAATTTTTCAAAGCCGAAGCTGTAAACGCCGTCCTCAAGCGTGACGTCCACCAGCTGCGTGGTCAGACGCTCGCCACCCATCTCGGTGTCCAGGGGTGGGGTATGGATGGGAGTCAGCAGGAGATTGACACCGTTTCGCACCGCGGCTTTGGCGAAATTTTCCACGATCTCCCAATGTCTTTCCGACCAAGGCTCGCAGTTGTAGTAATTTGCCAGCGTGTCGCAATGAAACCACTGGGTGAAGATCAGCTCCTGCGGGGGAAGGTCGGCGTCGATCACATCTAACCTCAGCACTTCCTGCGCACAAACCTGACTGTCGGCATCGGTCAGCGAAAATGTGACCTCGTATTCCCCTGCGGCAAGGCGATCCCGGGGATCAAATTCCACCCATACGCTGAGCAGATGATTTCTCACCACCGTCACGCTTTCGTGATAGTGGAGCGGTTGCAGAATATCGGGATAAATACCGGGGGCGGTGCGCAGATAGTTGCCGTCCGGCACGGGGTCGGGTGCCGCAAGCATCACGGGAACCTGCTCGACGGTGCGGACGGTGGCAAAAGCAGCGGGCGCACCCTCAATGGACAGCTTGCGCCGTGTAGTGTGCGTCTCCTCGTCCCCCCTTGCCGTGTACAACAGCTGAACCGAAAGCCGTTCGTTTTTCAGCATGGAGATTTGCCTGAGTGCCTCAAATTTCTCGATGGGCTCATCGACGAAGCACTTTTCCAGAGAAGATACCAGTTTTGTACAGATCAAATGAATGCAATCCTTTCTGCTTGGATTTATTGATTTCAGACCAAGAAAAATTGCGGGGGATACGCGCAAAGGGGGCATCGAGCGCATCTGCGCAGGTGACTGATGGTGGTAACGCCATTCAGGCGGCAAGGTGCAGGACGTTGATCAGAAGCAACCAACTCATCCCGTAATAGGCTACCACAGCCACCAAGTCGTTGACGGTTGTGATCAGCGGACCCGATGCAACGGCAGGATCGACCTTGATCTTCTTGAAGAACAGAGGGATCAGCGTACCTACGGCACTGGAGATCAGCATGGCAAGGATCAGAGACATACTGATACAACCCGATACTGCAAAGGAGAAGAGGGCAGTTTTGTGCTTGAACAGGAGAATATACAACCCGATCAGTACGAACGAGATAGAGCCGAGAAACACTCCGTTGCACAGACCGACCCGCACTTCCTTGGAAACCAGCTTGAATTTCTGCTGTAAGGTGAGATTTTCATTGGTCAGAACTCGGATGGTGACCGCAAGAGATTGCGTCCCCACGTTGCCCGCCATATCCAGAATCAAAGACTGAAACGCCATGATCAACGTGAGCTGTGCCACGACCTTTTCAAAGACACCCACAACCGTTGAAACGACGATGCCCAGCCCCAGTAAGACCAGAAGCCAAGGCATACGTTTTTGGATGCTTTGTGCCAGAGTTTCGTTCAGATCTTCTTCGGCGGTCAGACCTGCAAGTTTGGCGTAATCCTCGCCCATTTCATCGTCCACGGCTTCGATAATGTTTTGGGACGTAATGACGCCCAGCAATTTGTTGGAATCATCCAGCACGGGGATGATGCTTTCGGAATAGTCCTTCAGTTTTTCGATACAGTCAGCGACCTGCTCATTTGCGTAAACGTAGGGGAAGGAGCTTGCGATCAAATTTTCCAGAGGCGTGTTGCTTCTTGCCGTGATCAGGTCTTTCAGATCGATTGCACCGCAGAACTCGTCTTTTTCATCCACTACGAACAGCGTTGAAATGTTGTCGTTTTCCTCCGCTTGGCGAACCAGTTCGTTCATCGCCTGCTTGACCGTCATCCCTTCGTGGATGACGATGCAGTTGGTGGTCATTCTGCTGCCGATCTGGTCTTCGTCCAACGAGGCGATAAAACGAATTTCTTTTTGAATATCGTCGGGCAGCATATCAATGAAAAGCGCGCGCTTTTCCTTCTCGACACAGCGGAGAATCTCCAAAGCCGTGTCCGTGTCCAGTTTGGAAATAATGGATACGGCTTTTCGGATGTCCATTTCGTTGAGATAAACTCCTGCTTGATCAGCTTCAAGATATTCGAAAATATCTGCCAGCATACTGACGCTGCATACCCGATAGAATTTTTTTCGCTCGTTGACCGTCAGCGCCGCGATTGCTTCGGCAATATCGTTGCCGTGATAGTCCTCCAGTTTGAACATAATCGCCTTTGGCGTGTCATCGCTTCGGATGATCTCAACGATTTTGCCGGTGTAATCGGGCTTTACCGCCATGGTTTCACTTGTTAAAATTTCTTTGTTTTCCATTTTGTTTTCCTCCGTTTCATTGATAGTTTGTACGTATCAACTGATGCGAGAAACAAATGGGCATAAAAATACCGTAGTGCGCGAGGCAATACGGAAATTTCAGAATATCATATCACAGAACATCAATGCGGCAAAACGAGCCGACTCTGTCAACCGTGGTAGATATCTGCATAATCGTCCACTTGCCCCACAACTGCCGTCGTTTGCCATAATGTTCACCTCCTGATATGACTTGATAAATTTATTGTACCATACAAAACTCCAAAAGTCAATCATTATAATAAAAAATGGTACATTTATTATGCTGCCTGACAATATGCTTGCCGTTTCAAGTGTTTGCTTGGGGATGAAATTTATGCAGGCAAATGTATTGACCGCTTGCGCGACTGCCGTGCTCGATTTGGGAATCGCAATTGGGCAAATCCAATGGAAAAAACGAGAAAAATACGACAAATGCAGATATTAACAATTCAAATAAAAACAAATCCGAACCAATTTCGATTGACGAAATAGTTCGGATTTGTTACGTTTGGTGACCCGTACGGGAATCGAACCCATGTTACAGCCGTGAAAGGGCCGTGTCTTAACCGCTTGACCAACGGGCCGAAATTATCCGCTTTGCGGATAATTGGTAGCGGAGATTGGACTTGAACCCATGACCTACCGGGTATGAACCGGTTGCTCTAGCCAGCTGAGCTACTCCGCCATTTATCGCTCGGTTGAGCGCTTGATTATTCTAACATAAAGAAGCCTGTTTGTCAATACCTTTTTCAAAAAAAAAATTCGATTTTTTCGCTTTTTCGGAATTTACCAACTATTCACGACTTTCCTCTTGATTTTTGTGGCAAACTGTATTATAATACTTCATAAAATAGGGGCATTCTGCGGATATCGTACCGCTCTCGCGCGCCGAATGCCGTGTTTTGCGCGCTGTCCCTGTTCTTTGTTTTTACGAGGTTTGTATGAGTAATTTTCACGGCGGGGTCTCCCTGCCTGTATTCAAAGGTTCGCTGACCGTTTGTCCGCTTCCCGCATCGATCACTCTGCCCGACGCTTCATCTGCCGAAGAGGGGACGATCCCCTTTGGTGTGCGCACAGGGAAGACCCTTGCACAAGCGACACCGGAGGAGCTGCTTGCCGAGGTTCGCGCCGCGGGGATCATAGAGGCGGACGGCAAATCCCTTGCCGAACATATCGAAACTGCGCTGGAGCGCTCCAATGCCGGAAAGTTGCGCCATGTGGCGGTCTCTCTGCTGGAGCCAGATCCCGCTTCGCTGTCTTTGTCATCGCTGGGCGTGGAGTTTGCAGACGCTATCGCGGGAGGTCTGTCCATCCTGCTGAAGCTTTTGTCGGTGCGGGAGGGGTCTATCCTCTGCGACAAAGACCATCCCGAGACAGTTGCCGCCATCCGTGAGGCTTGTCGGAAGAGTCGGCTGATTGCCGTGGAACTTTTGGAGAATCGCTTTCCTCAGGCGCATCCGAAACTGATCGTTCGCTGGCTCTGCCAAAAGGAACTGTCCGCCACCTCATCTGTCGAAGCGGCGGGACTGTTTCTTGCCGATGCCGAAAGTTGTATCTCGTTGCATCAATATTTTGCCACGGGGACGATTCGGACATCCGTGCGCACCACTTTGTTTGAAAACGGAGAGGGAAGGGTGTACGATCTGCCCTGCGGTCTGCCCGTGACGGATCTGATTAGGGCGGGACTGTTCGATACCGTCTCTCCCGATGCGGTGAAGTCCGCCCAAGCCGGCAGCTCAGCCACCCCGCTTCTGCTTTGCGGGCTGATGGACGGTCGTCCCGCGCCTGCAATGGTAGAGCGTGGACTCACGGCACTGATCCCTGCCGCGCCCGGCTCCGAGCGAATCGGCGATTGCATTCGTTGCGGCAAATGCAGCGAAGCCTGCCCGATGTTTTTGCAACCCTACCGTTTCCTTCCTGAAAAGCCTTGGATCGCTCGTTTGTCGGGTGCGCCGCGGGATGCGGAATGCTGTATCGGTTGCGGATGCTGCTCTTACATTTGCCCCATGGGGCTTCCTCTGCGCCTCTTTGCAGAAGAGACGCGGGAGCGGCAGCTGCTTCGCCGCCGCGAACAGCGGGAGCAGAGTGAGCAGAAAGAAAAATCCGAGAAAGGGGAGAGTTAAATGGACCGTCATTTTTCCGAACCCCGTCTGCATTGTGGGGATAATCCCGCGATTCTTTCGCTGGAGCGGTTGATCGCGCTGACCCCTGCCGTGGTCTGGGCTGTTTTGCTGTTTGGCAAAGATGCCCTTTTGCGCATTCTTCTGTCCACATTGACCGTCCTTGTGTTGGATATGGCGGGGTGCATCCTCCAAAACCGTTTCGGTAGAGGTGGCTTCCCGTGCCTGCGCCTTCGGGGGGCTGTGGTGGGACTTCTCATCGCCTTGCTCACGCCCTCTGATCTGCCTCTGTTGCTTCTCATTGCCGCCGATCTGTACGCTGTGGCAATGTTGCAGGTCTTTCGCAGTGAATCGAATCTCCCTATCTCGCTGGTGGCACTGACGGGATGCCTCCTGCTCCTCTTTCCCGCCGCTCGCAGTTTTCCTCTACTGATCGACAGCGAGAGCGGTGTGACGCTGGCAGAAATGCTTCGGGCGGGGGATATGCCCTCGCTGCGTATCACAGATATGCTACTGGGCAGAATGGACGGCAACATGGGTGAGATCGCCTCGCTCCTGCTTCTGCTGGGTGGTTTGTATCTGCTTCTCCGCCGACAGATGAGTTGGCAGATCCCGCTGGCGGGGGTGGTGGCGGCGGCGCTTACTGCATATGTGACCGCGCCCGATACCATGTCGGTCTTCTATTACATGGGCGCGCACCTGTTCAGCGGTGCTTTCCTGCTGGTGTTGCTCTTTATCGTTGCAGACCGCACCTCTGCGCCCATTACCGGGCGTGCCGGGCTGGTTTGCGGTGCGCTCTTCGGCGTGCTGACCATCCTGCTGCGCACTTATACGGGGTTGGACGGCTCTCTGATTGCCGCGCTGATCTGCTCCTTCCTTGCAAGGCCGCTGGATCGGATGCTGGCGCCCCTCCCCTTCGGAGGACGGCGGAAGTGAGGCTCTATCTGACCCGTCTGACCCTTCCCGACACGCCCGCAGAGCGGCGGCGTTTGCTGTCCCGGGGCGTCCACCGTCTGCTCTCAAGGGCATTGGCGGATGCGGGGATCGCTCCTGTCTCCGTTCTGCTCTGCCGCACTCCGGAAGGAAAGCCCTATCTGACCTTTGCCGACGGAACTCCTGTGGGGATGGAATGCTCCCTCTCCCATTCGGGAAGCTGGGCGGTCTGCGCGCTCTCGGATGCTTCAGGCGTGACGATCGGGATAGATTTGGAGCGCATCCGCTCGGTGTCCCCTGCATTGTGGCGACGGTTTTTGGCAGAGACTCCCGACGAGCCTGTGGGCGACGGCTATACTGCCATCCTTCGGTGGACGCGATACGAGGCGGCGCTCAAATGTGCGGGACACGCGCCCCATGTCATGCCGCCCGCAGATGCGTTTTGCACTCTGCGCCTCATTCCCGGCTATCTGCTGACCGCAGTAGGAGAAGCGGTTTCTCTGCCGCCTCGCTTTGTGTCCGAGATTGAACTCAATCGTTTTGAGACTCCAACCAATCAGGCACTTTTTTAAAAAAGTGCGCGGAACTCTATAAACAATTGTACAAGGGCGACAAATTCTTGCCGCCCTTGCGCTTGGTTGGAGCTTTGTATCAAGCTCATTTGATTTATGCAATTATTCACAGAATATGCCGATAGTCTCCAGCGTACAGAACGATTGTGTGTCGGGATCGGTCACATGCTTCATGTTCAATTCCACAGTATATACGTTACAGAGTTTGCCGTCAACATAGGTCAGAGTCTGATTGCTGACTTCATACGACAGAAACTCGTATTTTGCCGTATTCACGACTCCCTTCACATACTCGTCCAATGTTTCAAGCATTTTGGATTCGTTCAGTTCGATTTTGGTTACGTTTTCAAACTTTCCGGCGTCAAATCTGATAAACATTATATCTATGGGGTCAATGGCGATATAGATCTGAATAGAATCAGACGTATGATAGCCGTCGATGATCTTATCGAAACAAAACTCGTAATAGGAGAGTTCCTCGCAGGAAGGATCGAAATCCCGATAAAAATAGTCCTTGGAATCTCCATATGCGTAATTCTCTCCGAATACACAAAGACCGGTTTTGCACGAGTATTGGTAGCCCGACAGATCGGTGACGCCGTAATCCTTCAACACCTCTTTGACAAAGGTCAGATAATCTTCTTCGGTTTGCAGATCATCCGGCATTTGGAAGTCGCTTTTGGTAGCCGTTATTTGAACCAATTTTCCATTCTCTTTATCATATTTGGCTTTAATTTTCCCATCTGTCGACTGATAATGGTTGATTTGATTTCCGTATGCATCCATGAGCGTCTCTTTGTATGCTACGGTGATGGGATTGTTTTTCAGAGACAGATCGGCTTGCGTGTTTGCGTTTGCATCAACGAATGGATTGGTATTTTGCGAACGGATGACTGCTTGATCGTTGAGAATGTTCGCATCACTTGCTGAAAGATGCATGGCAGAGAAGGAATCGGCAGTTAATGTGATGGGCTCGGGACGGTCATTGACATCAGTTTGACCGGCGCAAGCAGTCAGGCAGAACAATGCTGCAAACAGAATACTGAAAAAACGAGTGGTGGACTTCATATCAGTTACCTCCTATGGTATCAAGATGTATGATTTGGGTTTGGATACCGGCAATATACCAATACCCAACGGTTGTAGTGCTGGGATATTCTTCCGAAATGACTGCATCAGCCGCTCTGCAGGCTGCTCTAACAGTATCTTTTTGCGCTAAAGCAGCGAAAAAGGCTTTTGCCCAGTCGTTCATTTCGCTACAATTTACGGTGGATTCAAAACCGATCACGGTCTTTGCACCTTTGGCTTGAACTGCGTTGACTAAGTTCTCCTCGAGTGCGCGTCCCTGACCTGTGGAACAGGCACCAAATAGAACCAACTTGCATTTCGAAAATTTGTCGTTCGGGACTTGGCTATTTAGGTTCCGTACACCAAACGAACCGGTCGCAAGGGATATATGCGTTTGAGCACCGTGCGATCTGCTGTAGAAAATATCAGACGATGCAATCATCTCTATGCAGGAATTTGTATTTGCGCTGGTGTAGATGTGGTTTTCACCGTATCCCATAGCGTTGACAGAAGTGATAGCAGAAGGGAAAGAGGCTTGGTGATCGTGCCCGGTATCAGGAATCGCGAGAAAGGTCGTTATCCCATTTTCAATCACTACCCACTCATCCCGATAGTTGGTGTTATCAGTGTATACAAGCTGTACGAGATCGGTTCCATTATCAAAGGTGCCGGAGAGGGGAACTGCCAATGCCATATTGCTTGCTGATCGCGGCGTGAATCGGTATGCGCCGCTTGAAGTGACCGAAATATACCATTGCCGTCCTCTTTGATTGGCAATGGAACTGTACTGCAGAATTGCCGCGTTACTGCCGGTGGAGGAATTCTCTACGCCGATGTATTTTCCTGTGTACGCACAGCGGATGGAATAAAAGCCCGTACTTTCCATAGCAATAATCCATCTGCTTTGAATGCCGCCATGGAATTGCCATTGCTGAATTGGTGTACCGTCGGTAGAAGCTGCACCTTCGAGATCCATGTATAACGTTGAGCCCTTATTTCCAATATAATAAGTGCCTTCTTTCAGAGCACCTACCTTGATGGTGACCGAGAGCGATCCGCCGTCCCACATCGCAGTCAGATAGGTCTGCCCTTGGGAAACGCCTGTGACCAATCCGGTGCCATTGACGGTGGCAATATTGGTGTCACGAATCTGCCAGGTTACAGTGCCGGGAGCACCTGAACAACTGTATTGAACACTCTCGCCAATCAGAACGAAATCGTCAGACGGGGTGATGGTTACCTCAGAAGTAGCGGATACTTCAGCTTCCATAGCGATTTCGTGGGTGCCGGGATTCTGCTCAAGGGTGTCTGCGCTGACATTCAGTGCCAGACCGACTGAACAGATCAAAATACAGGCGAACCCCAAAAAACATTTGTATTTTCTCCTTTTTACATCAAAAACTCGGAAAAATGCTCATTCCGGCTGCACCATCGGACTCACTCCTTTTGATGATTATAGAGTTAGTATTTCTATTCGTATTCAGTATAGCACAGAAACCAAATTTTGTCAATAGCGGTGCCGAAAATTCAGCGAATTAAACAGCTGATTGTGGAATGATTTGTGCAATTTGGCAACAAAAACCACCACTCCTTGCGGAGTGGTGGCAGTTTATTCGTCTTCCTCTTCTTCATTCTTGGGATGCACATGAACGAGAAGCCGTTCCACGCGCATGGCGTCGACCTTGAGGACGGTCACGGTATAGTTTTCAAACTCGAATCGGTCGCCCTCTTCGGGGAGCTTATCCAGCATCTCGGTAGCCCAGCCACCGGCGGTGGTGTACTCGCTCTCCTGGGTGCTGTCGTCCAGCCCGATCAGATCGAAGAAATCGTGAAGGTTCATGGAACCGTCAACGTCATAGCCGTCGATGCGTTTGACGAAATCGCTTTCGAAGGCGTCGGTCTCGTCGAAGATGTCGCCGACAATCTCCTCGACGATGTCTTCCACTGTCAGAATGCCCATCGTGCCGCCGAATTCGTCCAGCACCACTACCATTTCGCAGTGCTTTTCCCGCATTTCCTCCAAAATGGAGGCGATGGCGCGGGTCATGTGGACATACACGGGGGGAGTCATCAGTTTTCTGATATCGACTCTCTCCACGCCCACTTCGTAGCAGGTTTCCACGAAGCGCTGGGTGGACAGGATGCCGATTACGTGGTCGAGGCTTTCCTCGTACACGGGGAAGCGGGAGAATTCCAGCAGATCCCGATTGGAAAGCAGAGCGGCGGGACTGTCCTCGATGTCAAAGGCAAGGGTGTCTACGCGGGGCGTCAGAATATCCTTGGCGGTCAGATCGGCAAATTCGATGGAAGCGCGAACCAGATCACCCTCTTCCTCGGTGAAGTTGCCGCTTTCCTCCATCTCGTCCACGATGGTCACCAGTTCTTCCTGGGTGACGGTGGGTGCTTCTTCTTTTGGCGTCCAAAGCGGGGAGAGTTTGGAAAGGACGAAGTCTACCACGAAGACGATGGGGTAGAAGATCTTCATCACGATCCGCAGGATGGGAGCAGTCTTCAGCACCAATCGGTCGGCAAACTGCGCCGCGATGATCTTAGGCAGGATCTCGCCGCAGATCAAAATCAGCAGGGTGATGACTACCGTGGCGGCGGTCTGTGCCAGCGATTCGCTGGCGATCAGCATGGCGGCGATCAATGTACCAAGCGTAGAGGTCAGAATGTTGACCAAGTTATTGGAAAGCAGAATGGTGGAAATGGATACACCGAAGTGATCCAGGATGTATTCCGCGATTTTTGCGCGGCGATCGCCCTTTTCGGCGGCAGATCTCAGACGCAGTTTGTTGCAGCAGGCAAACGCCGATTCTGTGCCTGCAAAAAATGCGGAGCAGACCAGCAGGAGCAGGATGGCGGCGCACATGATCAGGATGGTCACGATCATACCTTGACCTCCTCTCCGCCGCCCAAAACGCGGTCGGACTCGTCGTAGATGTCGCCGACGATCTCCTCCAGCACGTCCTCCAGAGTCAGGATGCCCAGCACGCTTTTATCCTCTACCGAGCGGACGAAGACCATGTGGCACTTCTTGCGGCACATTTCTTCAAAAGCGGTAGAGAGCAGGGTGGCGGTGGTGACGTAGACCGCAGAGGAGACGAATTTCTTGGGATCGGATGCTTTGGGATCGTCTCTGAGTGCCGCCAGCAGATACTCGCGGGAGCGCAAAAATCCCATGTATCCCACGCCGTCCGCTTTGCGAACGGGGACACGGGAATAGTGCGCGTCCAGAAGTTCCTGACGAAGCACCTCGGGATCCGCAGACAGGGACACCGATACCACGTCCTCGATGGGTTTATAGACGGTTTCCACGGTCAGATCGGAAAATTCCACGGCAGAGCGGATGATCTCGCTCTCCTCGGGCTCTAAAATTCCTTCTTCCTCGCCGCTTTCCACGATGTCCACAAAGTCATCGTCGGTCAGAGCGGAGGGATCTTCCTTGGAGATCTTTTTCTTGAGAAAATTGGTGAAACGGGTAAACACGAAGGTGAGGGGGAATACCAACTTCATATAGATCGAAAAGATACGCGCGCTTGCCATCGTATAACTGTCGCAATTGACTTTGGCGATGCTTTTCGGCACGGTTTCACCGAAAATAAAGACAATCAGCGTGATGACCACGGTGGACAAGAAAGAACCGAGGCTCTCGTCCCCTTGGCACAGGTCAATGAACAGGAAGGTGGCGATAGAGGCGATCAGCGTGTTGACCACATTGTTGCCCACCAGAATGGCGACGATGGCATCGTCATAGCGGTCGAGAATCTTTTCGGCGCGGCGGGCACGCTTGTTGCCTGCCTCCGAAAGCTGGCGGATGCGGATCTTGTTGCAGTAAGAAAACGCGGTTTCAGTGGCAGAAAAGAGCGCACTGAACAAAATCAGGATGCAGATGGAAATACATCGGGCAGGATTGCCCATAGACAAAAATCACTCCTTCGGGGATTGGGGGCGGCGGCAGATTGGAAAAGAGAAGGAAAGGACGGGACTGCCGGTGCAGAAAATTCTGCGGTGAACTGTATAACTACACCAGTATATACAAATTCCATTATAGCACAGTACAGTGGGAATGTCAATAGATTTTCGCGGAAAACAGATTGAAAATCAAGAAAGAATTTCCGTAGCGATTTTACCCCGATGGTTTCTTTGCCGAAAATAGAGGATAAAATCAATAAAAAACGCAACTGCCCCCTCTTGCAAAAAGAGGGGGACTGTGGTATAATGATGCCGTAATGCGAAAACATACTATTCTTCTGTCCGTACATTGGTCATCTGAGATGTCCGTGAGATCGGCAGAATCTATTTCGGAGGATATCCCTATGCAAGCAGTTATTACAGTGACCGGCAAGGACGGCGTGGGCATCGTAGCCAAAGTCAGCACCGAGTGCGCAAAGTACGGAATCAACATCGTTGACATTTCCCAGAGCGTCCTGCAGGACTATTTCGCCATGATCATGATCGCCGACATTGACGGTCTTAGCATTGGCTTTACCGAATTTGCAGATTTGATGAAGCAGATGGGCAAAGAGTGCAATCTGGAGATTCAGGCAATGCACGAAGACATCTTCAATTCCATGCACAAAATCTGAGCGGAGGACGAGTTTGTCATGCAAATGTACCGTAACGAGGACATCCTCGAAACCATTCACATGATCCGGAACGAAAATCTGGACATCCGCACCATTACCATGGGTATCTCCCTCTTCGACTGCGTCAGCGAAGACAATGCGCGGCTTTGCGATAAGATCTATGACAAGATCACCCGCACCGCGGCGAATCTGGTGAAGACCGGTGAAGAACTGGAGAAAACCTACGGTATCCCGATCATTCACAAGCGGATCTCTTTGACTCCCATCTCGCTGATCGGCGGCACTTCCACCCCCGACGGCTATGTGAAGATCGCCAAGACCCTCGACCGTGCGGCAGAGACGCTGGGCGTCAACTTCATCGGTGGTTACGGCGCGCTGGTGCAGAAGGGGATGACCCGCGGCGCGTCTGCTCTGCTGGACTCCATCCCCGAAGCGCTGACCGAGACCAACCGTCTTTGCTCTTCGGTGAATGTAGCCTCCACCAAGGCGGGCATCAATATGGATGCTATCATCCGATGCGGCGATATTATCAAAGAACTTGCAGTTCGCACCAAGGATAGCGATTCCATCGGTTGTGCAAAGTTCGTGGTTTTTGCAAACGCTCCCGAGGACAATCCCTTTATGGCAGGTGCATTCTGCGGCATGGGCGAGCCTGAGACCGTCATCAATGTGGGCGTATCGGGTCCCGGCGTAGTGGCATCCGCTATCAAGCGGGCAGGGGACTGCAATCTGTCTGAACTGGCTGAAGTGGTGAAGAAGACCGCTTTCAAGATCACCCGCGTAGGACAGCTCGTTGCCCGCGAGGCGGCTGACCGTCTGGGCGTTCCTTTTGGCATCATCGACCTTTCTTTGGCTCCCACTCCTGCCATCGGCGACAGCGTAGCCCGTATTCTGGAAGAAATGGGTCTGGAGCGTTGCGGCGGTTGGGGTACCACCGCTTGTCTGGCTCTGCTCAACGATGCCGTCAAGAAGGGCGGCGTAATGGCATCCTCCCATGTCGGCGGACTTTCGGGCGCGTTTATTCCCGTGTCCGAAGACGAGGGTATGATCGCCGCCGCCGCATCGGGTGGGCTGACCTTGCAGAAGTTGGAAGCCATGACCGCCGTTTGCTCGGTTGGTCTGGATATGATCGCCGTTCCCGGTGACACCTCTTCTGACGTGATCTGCGGCATCATTGCTGACGAAATCTCCATCGGCGTGGTGAACACCAAGACCACCGCTGTCCGCATCATCCCCGCTTACGGCAAAAAAGTGGGCGACTGTGTGCAGTTTGGCGGACTTTTGGGCGAGGCTCCCATTATGCCCGTCTCCACCGACTCTCCCGCACGCTTCATCCACCGCGGCGGCAGAATCCCCGCTCCTATCCACAGTTTGAAGAATTGATTTTAATCAAATCGGGGTTTTACCCCAAGCCTCGGCAGAAACCTTCTTGAAAGAGGTTCCCTGCGCCTCCAAGATCTTTTATCAAAATGGGCGGCAAATTCTTGCCGGGCTCAGTCTGTCGATAAACTATAAATTTAGAGTGCCGCCAGCCAAGGAAGTGGGTGGAGAGCTCGAGAGGAGGGCGAAAACTTCGGCGTTTGAGATGGTTTCGCCCTCCTCTCGATTTTCTGAAAGACTTTTTCGACACTCTGTGGGCGGCAAATCCTTGCCGCCCGATTTTTTTCTTGGAACCTACTCAAAATAAGGTTCCAAACCTCCAAGAACTATATTGAAGTCCGGCAAATCCTTGCCGGGCGAGTTGTTATGTACGGTTCACACTGCCGAGCAAGGAAAAGGCGGAGCGTCTGATGAGGAGTGTAGCAACTGCGTTGCGGTTGCTACGAAAACTTCGACGTCTGAGATGGTTTTCTTCTTCACTCAGAACAAACTAACGAGTATCGAAAAATAACACTCTATCGGTGTGCCTTAGGGAGCGGAATATCAGTTGTATTCGCTCCGGGCATATTGCGACAGCTCAGAATTCCAATATGATTCCGAACGATCGAAAACCAAGAAAGGAAACGGCAAAATTCTACCCGATTAGCACTGTATTCTAATGAAATTGCGCGACGACTTCTTCGCCTTTGGGTGTCCCTTCATGTGCAGGAAGCCCTTGCATTATGCGATATGCATCATTTACAAAATTTAAACTTGGAGTTGTGCAGTATGACGAAAAAGCCGAAAATGTGAAAAAATTCTGCAAAATGTGTTGTTTTTTTCGTGATTTGTGCTATAATGAAATCGTATAAATGCGCTTAGGCGGGAGTGTCCGCCATTGTAGGAGGGCTCCTGATGTACGATTTGCAAAGAGCGGATCTTTGGAAACGGGTATCCGCATGGTTGTTCGATCTCATCTTGCTTGTGATCGCGGTTGTCGGGGCGGCTCTCCTTTTGTCTGCGCTTTTCGGTTATGACGATTATTCCGACAGACTGGAAAGTGTCAAGCTCCGCTGTGAGCAGGAATATGGTGTTGAACTGAAAATCAGCACGTCGGAATACGATGCCCAAACAGATGAGGAAAAAGCATTGTACGACGAGGCATACAAAGCCTTTACAAGCGACAAAGACGCCAATTACGCCTATCAGATGATGGTCAATCTGACCTTCCTCATCGTGGTGTTTGCCATTTTATTCGGACATTTGTTACTGGAGTTTTTGGTGCCGCTGGTGCTTGGCAACGGGCAGACGGTGGGCAAAAAAATCTTCGGCATCGGTGTGATGCGGGAGGATGGCGTGAAACTGACGCCCCTGCTTCTGTTTGTCCGCACGGTGCTGGGCAAATACACCGTGGAAACCATGATCCCCGTGATGCTTCTTTTGATGTTTTGGTTCGGAGTGACCGGCATCTTCGGATTGCTGGTGATTCTGGCGATTCTGGTGATCCAGATCGTGGCGGTACTGGCTACCCGCGCCCGCACACCTATCCACGATAAACTGTCGCATACAGTGACGGTGGACATGGCAAGTCAGAAGATCTTCGACACCCCCGAGGATCTGATGGCATACAAACAGAAACTCCACACAGAAAAAGCACAAAACGCTGACTATTAAATCCTTCCGAAATATTCAGCCGATTCTCCCCATTTGGAATAGTGCGATGCGCTATTCCAAAATGCTGTCGGAACTCTACCTAATTATATATAACATTATTATATATAACATTCTCATTCACGAGAAAGGAAATACATATGAAAGTTGAACTGCAAAATCTGACCAAGATCTTTCCCAGCCGCAATAAAAAGGCAAACGAGGAAGTTGTCGCGGTCAATAACTTCACCTTCACGATTCCCGACGGAAAGCTGATCGGTCTGCTGGGCCCCTCCGGTTGCGGTAAGTCCACTACGCTGTACATGATCAGTGGACTCCAGAAGCCCTCTGCGGGCAAGATTTTCTTCGGCGACGATGATGTTACCGAACTGGCGGCAGAGAACCGCGGCGTAGGTCTGGTGTTCCAGAACTATGCGCTGTATCCTCATATGACCGTCAAGCAGAACATTCTGTTCCCCCTGCAGAATCTGAAGGGCGCGGACAAGCTGTCCAAGGACGAGATGCTGGAGCGCGCTTACAACGCCGCTAAACTGGTGCAGATCGACGAACTCATGGACAGAAAGCCCAGCGAACTTTCCGGTGGTCAGCAGCAGAGAGTGGCCATCGCCCGCGCGCTGGTGAAGATGCCCAAGGTTCTGCTTCTGGACGAGCCTCTGTCCAACTTGGACGCCCGTCTGCGTTTGCAGACCCGTGAGGAGATCCGTCGGATTCAGAAGGAGACCGGGATCACCACCATTTTCGTTACCCACGACCAGGAAGAGGCGATGTCCATCTCCGATATGATTGTCGTGATGAAGCTGGGCGTTGTCCAGCAGATCGGCAAACCTCAGGATGTTTACGACGATCCCACCAACCTGTTCGTTGCCAAGTTCTTGGGTACTCCTCCCGTGAATGTGTTTGACGGCGAGGTCAAGGGCGAAAAACTGTACATCGGCGATGCCGCTGTATTGGATGTCAAGGGCGTCAGCGATCAGCCCGTGACCGTGGGTATCCGTCCCGAAGGTTTCGTGCTGGATGCGAACGGACCTCTGGTCTGCAATCTCAACAGCGTTGAGGTCATGGGACGTGACGTCAGCGTGGTTTCCACCCATTCCGCTTCGCTGAATGCCACCGTGCGTTCCATCATCGACGCTGACAATCAGGTGGCGGCAAGTGCGACCGTCAGCTACTCGCTGAAGCCGCACAAGGTCTTCCTCTTCAGCAAGGAAGATGAGAGCAGGATCTACTTCGGGGTGAAGTCCGATGGTTGAGAGTAAACATTCTTGGAAAGCGTGGATCTACCTCGCGCCTGCCATTATCCTTCTGCTGATCTTTACGGTATGGCCCATTATCAATACCGTTCGGATGGCGTTTTTGGAAGGCTATAATTCCATGGCGGCAGTAGGCGGTCAGACCTACAGCTTCGGTTTTAATAACTTCGTGAAGGTAGTCCAGTACAAAGGATTTTTGACCTGTCTCAAGAATACGATGCTCCTTTGCGTACTGACCGTTCCGATTTCTACGATTCTGGCACTGCTGATTGCAGTCTGCCTCAACTCTATCAAGCCTCTGCAGAAGCTGCTGCAGACCATCTTCTTCCTGCCTTACGTGACCAACTCCATTGCCATCGGTATGGTATTCGCTGCGATGTTTAACATGGTAGGCACGGCGTTTGGCAGTGAGAACCAACTGATCATCACCTCCGGTATCATCAACAACGTGATCGAATTTTTCGGAGGCGAACCCATCAACTGGATCAACTCCGGCTCGTCCTACGCGGCGAACATCGTGGTCATGGTGGTCTACATCGTTTGGAATGCATTGCCCTTTAAGATTCTGATTCTGTTGGGCGGTTTGCAGAGCATCAACAAGCAGTATTACGACGCCGCTAAGGTGGACGGTACTTCCAGACGCAGAGTATTTACCCGCATCACCGTACCGCTCCTTTCCCCCATGTTGGCTTACGTTGTCATCACCGGTTTTATCGGTGGTTTCAAGGAATACTCCAGCATTGTCGGTATTTTCGGCGAGGATATGGGCCCTGCGGGCGATCCCGGCAAGCTCAATACGATGGTCGGCTATATTTACGATTCGCTTACAACCCAACAAGGTCGTGCAAGTGCGGCGGCACTGATCCTCTTCGGCATTATTTTCGTGGTGACGATGATCAATATGTACGTCAGCAAGAAAAAGACCCATTACTAAGGAGGTGCCGAAATGTCTGAACTGCAAACCAAAACAATGCAGGAGCAGGATCTGAAAAAGGTCTCTGCCCGTCAAAAAGTCGGCAAAGTCGCGGTAAAGGTCTTGCTGTACACCTTTCTGATCGCAATGGCGATCATCGTGATCTTCCCCTTCTACTTTATGCTCATCTCCTCGGTGAAAACGCTGAATGAGTATAACCGTGCAGTCCCCACTCTGTGGCCTGAGGTCATCCGTCTGCGCAACTACGTGGATGCCTTCAATACCGGTAATCTGGGACAGCTTTTCATCAACACCATGATCGTAGGCATCGTGTCTACCATCCTGTCGCTGGTGATCACCGTGCTGTCGGCTTTCGCTTTCGCAAGACTGGAATTCAAGGGAAAGAATGCACTGTTTGCCGCTTTACTGGGTACCATGATGATCCCCGGTGAACTGTTCACCATCACCAACTACGCCACCGTCAACGATTTCGGCTGGATGAATACCTACACCGTTCTGATCGTGCCTTTTCTGGTGAGCGTTTTCTACATCTATTTGTTACGGCAGAACTTCATGCAAATTCCCAACGAACTGTACCTTGCCGCTAAGGTAGACGGTACCGGTGACTTCAAGTATCTGTGGAAGGTGATGATCCCGCTGGCTCTGCCTACGCTGATTTCCATCACCATTCTGAAGATGATGGGCGCGTGGAACTCCTATGTTTGGCCCCGACTGGTTGCCAATGAAGAAGAGTATCAGCTCATCACCAACGGTCTGCGCAATGCCTTCACCGACGTGGAAGGCAACGCGGATATCCCCGTGCAGATGGCGGCGGTTGCCATCGTCTCTTTCCCGCTGTTCTTAGTGTTCATCTTTCTGAGAAAGTACATTATGAAGGGCGTATCGAGAAGCGGCATTAAGGGTTAATAGTGCGGAAAATCCCGTCTATTATAGATTTCCGAAGAATGAAAGGAAGTATTGTATGAAAAAATCACTGTTAGCACTGCTTTTAGTAGCGTCACTGTGTCTGCCTCTCTTCGTACTGACCGGTTGCGGTGGCGGAAAAACTCCCGCAGCGGATTTCACAGTACCCGAAGAAGGTTTTGACACCGAAACGCCGGTTACCATCACCTTCTACCACACCATGGGTGCCAATCTGCGTGAGGTGTTGGACGAATATATCGTTGAGTTCAACAAGCTGTATCCCAACATCACCATTGAGCACAAGCAGGTAGGTAGTTACGACGACGTTCGCTCCCAGATTTCTACCGAGATCAATGTGGGCAACCAGCCTAATATCGCGTACTGCTATCCCGACCATATTGCGCTCTACAATCTGGCGAAAGCTGTAGTTACGCTGGATTCTCTCATCAGCAGCACCGCTGAGGTTACGAGAGCAGACGGCACGACCGAGATTCTCGGTCTGACCAGTGAGCAGAAGGACGACTTCATCAAAGGTTACTACGATGAAGGCGCTCAGTTCGGAGACGGCAAAATGTACTCTCTTCCTCTGTCCAAGTCTACTGAGGTTCTGTACTACAATAAGACCTTCTTTGAAAAGAACAATCTGCAGGTTCCCACCACTTGGGACGAAATGGAAGCAGTATGCAAGAAGATTAAAGAGATTGATCCCGACTGCATCCCTCTGGGTTACGACTCCGAGGCAAACTGGTTTATCACCATGTGCGAGCAGTACGGCACGGATTATACCAGCTCTTCCGGTGAGCACTTTCTCTTTAACAATCAGAAGAATATCGACTTTGTGACCCGCTTCAGAGATTGGTATCAGAAGGGTTATGTCACCACCGAGGAACTGTCCGGCGGTTACACTTCCGAACTTTTCACCATGGACGCATCCGAAGCAGGCAACAGTTATATGTGCATCGGTTCCTCCGCAGGTGCTTCCTATCAGAAACCCGACAAGAACGCTGACGGCAAATATGTCTTTGAGGTAGGGATTACTACCATTCCTCAGGCAGATGCCTCCAACCCCAAGGTTATCTCTCAGGGACCCTCCCTCTGTATCTTCAACAAGACCAACACGCAGGAAGTAATGGCTTCTTGGCTGTTCGTCAAGTATTTGACCACCACTCCCGAATTCCAGGCTGACTTCTCCATGAAGTCCGGCTATGTGCCCGTTATCAAGTCTGCGGCACAGGACGAGATCTACAAGACCGAGTTTTTGGATAAGGCTGACGGCGGCGACTACATTCAGGCACTGAGCGTGAAGGTCGGTCTGCAGCAGGAATCGGCCTACTTCACCTCCCCTGCATTCAACGGCTCTTCCGTTGCCCGTGACCAGGTAGGACTTTTGATGCAGAAGTGCTTCTCTCTCACCGATAAGGACGTTGCGGCAGCCATCAAGAAAGCATTCGAGGATGCCATCGCCGAATGTGAATATCAGGCAGGTTAACGACTGATATGAAGACGAAATTTTCAAAATTGCGCCGCGCGGCAGTGCTTCTGCTGACGCTGACGACACTCGTGGGAATCCTTGGGGCTTGCACCTCCAAGGATCCTGCCGGCGAAGACAATCCGAAGGTCGAACATATCGACTACGCCGCTTCGCTGACGCTGGATATGTCATCTCCCACTGCCAAGCAGAAAGTTACCGTCAAGACCTATGTCGACGGTGACACCACCCATTTCAATTTTCCCGGCGGCGATTTCCCGGGCGGCGTGCTGAAAGCAAGATATCTTGCGGTCAACACTCCCGAATCCACCGGTAAGATCGAGGAATGGGGCAAGGCGGCTTCCAACTTTACCAAGGAAGCACTGAAGTCTGCGACTTCCATTATTGTGGAGTCTGAGACTGCTACCTGGAATGCCGATTCCACCGGTGGCCGTTATCTGGTTTGGGTTTGGTACAAATCCTCCGACAGCGCGCCCTACCGCAATCTGAATGTGGAACTGCTGCAGAACGGACTTGCCATCGCATCCAATTCTGCCAACAACCGGTACGGTACCGTTTGCATGAACGCCATCGCACAGGCAAAGGCAGAAAAACTGAAGGTTTATTCGGGTGAAAAGGATCCCGACTTCTACTACGGCGGTGCGACCGAGCTGACTCTGCGGGAACTGCGTTGCAATGTGGCGGAGTATTCTAATACCAAGGTCGCCTTCGAAGGCGTGATCACCAAGAACGCAGGTCAGTCGGTCTACGTGGAGGAATACGATGCTGAGACCGGTCTGTACTACGGCATGTACGTTTATTACGGTTACAATCTGTCCAGTGCAGGTCTGAGTATCCTGTCGGTGGGCAACCGCGTTCGCATCGTAGGCTCTGTGCAGTACTACGAAGCAGGCGATTCTTATCAGGTGTCGGATATTTCCTACGAGGTCAGACATCCCGACGATCCCGATAATATCAAACTGATCAGCGAAAGCAATTCGGGTGCTTACACCGAAACCTCCATCGAAACCTTCAACAGTTCCGTAACGCTGACCGTGGGGGACGAGCAGAAGACCTTCCCTTACGCGCAGTTGGCGCTGGGAACCTCCGTTTCCATGAAGGGACTTGTGGTCAAGAGCGTTTACACCACTACCAGCGATACCGATTCCAACGGCGCCATGACCCTCACCTGTCAGGATGCGTCGGGCAAAACCATCTCCATCCGTACCGTCGTTTTGCGGGATGCGGAGGGAAACAAGATCACCGAAAGCTATTTCAGCGGAAAGACCATTGACGTGAAGGGTATCGTGGACGTGTTCAGCGGTACATATCAGATCAAGGTCTTCTCGATCAATGACGTGACTGTGCAGTGATCGGATCAACGAGATTTAAATTGTAAGATTTAAATAATCAAATTAGTTAAGGAGACATTATGAAAAAGTATCTCTCTCTGCTTCTGGCGATTGTTTTCTGCCTCGGCTGTTTTGCGGCTTGCGGCAGTGACGAGGAAGCGGCTACTACCACTGCCGCGGTAACCGACGATCCCAATGCGAGCACGATTGCGGATGCCGTGAACTATCTGAAGGCCCTGTACAAGGATGCCGCTGAGAGCACGCCCCGTGACTACGATATGCCCGCTAAGATGATGATCGGCGCTACCCAATTCACCGTGACCTGGAAGGTCAACGTTGACGTGATCACCATCAAGGAAAGCAAAACTTCCGGCTACTGGACCATTGATATTCCCGACAAAAACGATGCGGAACTGAAGTATGTGCTGACCGCAACCGTGAAGGATTCCGCAGGTAACACCAAGGAAGTATCCTTCAACCGCTCCATCCCCGTAATCGACAACAAGAGCACCACCGAGCTTGAAGAAGGCAAAGAGTATCTGATGTTCATGACGCAGATGACCGCAGGTAAGGTTCTCTTCGCCACCACCGAGACCCAGAACGACAAGTATCTGAAGTCCACCGAGGACTCCTCCAAGGCGGCAGTATTCTTTGCTGAAGTGGTTGACGGCGGCTACAAGTTCTACACCACCATCGACGGTGTGAAGAACTATGTTTACGCATACACCGTTCCTTACGAGGACGGCTCCGGCAAGATGAGCAAGTACCTCTGCTACTCCGCAGAGAACGCTTCCGTTTGGTCTTATCAGCAGGAAGTGAACGCATGGTTCACCACTTGTGAAGACGGTACCACTTACGTAATCGGTACCTACAGCAGCTTTGACACCTTCTGCATTTCCGAGTCCACTTACATTAACGCTGACAACACCGGTAAGTCTCAGTTCCCCGCAGAGTTTCTGGAAAAGGGAAGTGACGCCCCCGTCATTGATCAGGGCGAAGAGATGACCGAAGAAGAAGTTGTCAATGCGGCTTACGAACTGGAAGTCGGCGGCGTACTTGCAGGCACCCACACGTTGACCGGAGTGATTATCTCCGTGGATACCGCATTTGACAGCGGCTACAACAATGTGACCGTTACCATCGTAGTTGCAGGTCTGACCGACAAGCCCATCCAGTGCTTCCGTCTGAAGGGCGACGGTGCGGACAAGATCGGTGTAGGCGACACCATCACCGTTACCGGTTCTATTATCAACTATGATAACAAATCCGAAAAGGGCAAGGTAGAGTTCAACTCCGGCTGTACGCTGGACTCCTACACGCTGGTGGGCGGCAATGATGATCCCGAAACCACCGAGAAGCCGGATACTTCTGAACAGCCCGCTACCGGTGCTACTCTTCTGGAAGATGCTCTGACCGACGGCATGAAGATAGTGATCGTCAACGGCGCAAACAATAAGGCACTTTCGTCTCAGCTTGCCGGCTACTATCAGAAGGGTGTAGACGTTACGATTGCTGACAAAGTTGCAAGCGGCTATGCAGATACCGAAATCTGGACTGTCGTTGCAAACGATGACGGTACATTCAGCTTTGAGCAGGGCGGTCAGAAGCTCGGTATGCAGGATACCTACTCCAGCATGAGCCTTGGTGCTGTCAACGACAAGTGGGAAGTTATCTCTCTCGGCGACGGTCTGTACAATATCAAGAATACGGTTCGCGGAAACTTTATAGAATGGTATGCTTCCAAGGAAAATTGGAGCACTTATTCCAACGGTTCTGAAGCAACCGATCCTCTCTTCCAGCTTTCTTTCTACGTCGTAGGTTGATCTCAGCGTAGAATAAAAGGATATAAAATTTAGGAGGTTCATATGAACAAAAAGAATTTCAAGGCGTTTCTCGCTGTGCTTCTGTCTGTGGTCATGGTATTCGCCATCGTACCCATGACGGTATCGGCAGCAGATCCTGCCGCAACCATTAGCTTCGCTGATACGGCGAATCGTGTCTCTCAAGACGCTAATCAGCAAGTTTGGAAGCAGAACGGTATTACTGTAACCAATAATAAAGCTTCTTCTACGAGCAATATCATTGACTCCAGTGCTCCTGTGCGGTTTTATGCAAAATCTGAGGTTATCATTGCATTCCCCGGTATGAAGCAGATCGAGATCGCCTGCAACTCCGCTACCTATGCTACTGCTTGTGAAAATTCCATTTCTGATGCCAACGCAACTGTCTCGGTAGACTCGGAAGATAAGAAGATCGTTACAATCGTATTCAATGAAGCAGTTGATTCGTTTACAATTAGCAGTCTTTCTGCTCAGGTTCGTGTGGATGCAATCAGTGTTTACACCACCGTTGACAGCGATGACGGTGAAGAAACCGATCCTAAGCCCGCAGATCCCGCAGCAGATTCAACTCTGACCATTGCAGAGGCAATCGCACTGGGCGCATCCAAGGATCACAACACCTACACCGAAGGCAAGTACTATGTTTCCGGCGTGATTACCGAAGTATATAACACTCAGTACGGTAACATGAAGATCACCGACGGAAACGGAAATGTTCTGACCATCTACGGTACCTACAACGAAGACGGTACTGTTCGTTACGATGCAATGAATGTAAAGCCCGTTGCAGGCGACACCGTGAAGATTTACGGTATTGTCGGTCAGTACAATGGTACTGCTCAGATCAAGAACGGTTGGATCGTAGAGCATACTCCCGCTACTCCCGCTACCACCCCTGATCCTAAGCCCGCAGATCCCGTAGCAGATTCAACTCTGACCATTGCAGAGGCAATCGCACTGGGCGCATCCAAGGAT
>JBJDZI010000094.1:0-46866 GCA_051867925.1 Eubacteriales bacterium | reverse complement strand
TAAAGCCCGTTGCAGGCGACACCGTGAAGATTTACGGTATTGTCGGTCAGTACAACGGTACTGCTCAGATCAAGAATGGTTGGATCGTAGAGCATACTCCCGCCACTCCCAATCCCGCTCCTACCGGTGATATGACTGTGGTTCTGATTTCCGCAGTTGTACTGGCAGGTGCCGCTCTGGTGCTCGTTTCTCGCAAGAGACGGTTCAACTAATTCTCTGATCCGAATCGGTTCATCCGATTGCAAAGGTCCTCACATCGCAAGGTGTGAGGGCCTTTTGGTGAAAAAGTCTTGACTTTTTGCCGCAACTGAGCTACAATGTTGGTAGACAAATCCAAAGGAGCGATGAGAGTGAATCCCAAACCCAATCTGCGCAGGACGGTATGCGTTCTGCTATTATGCCTTTGCGTACTGCTGCAATGTACGGGATGCGGCGATCCTGCGATGACTGCTACGTCGGCGATCACAACGGAGACGGTTTTCCCCTCTGCTTCGCTGGAGATCACCAACTGTCGGCGGATGGTGTTGCAGATCGGTTCGGCTTTCTCTCTGGAGACCAACGCGCCCGCCAACTGGTGGCAAGCTCTGGAATGGTCTGCCTCCAACGACTGTGTCATCGTGGACGATACCGGCACGGTGATCGCCGTGTCTGCGGGCAAAGTGGCAGTGACTGTTCGTTACGGAGAACTTTCGGACAGCGTACTGTTCGAGGTGATCGAACCCATTCCGGACATCCCCGACTCTGCCGAGCGGGAGGAGTTTTACGGCGATGATCAGCCTGCAGAGAGCAATGCAGAAGCTGCGCTCCGCTCCCAACAGGGTCTGATCTCGGGTGCGCTTACCGTTCCCGATCAAGCCCCTCGCGTGTCCGCCTATCAGCCGACGGTGGATGGGAAACTGATTTGCAACCGCGGAGCGTATTATCTCGATGCGGACACCTATGTGGTGGTCAACGCCTACGGCGAAGAGGTTTTGCGGGTCTATCGGGCGGGCGGTTACATCACACTGGAAGAGGTGGCGGCTTACGTTTATGCTTTCGGCGACGTGCCTGCCAATTACGTCAGCGACAAGGATATGGAACCCGAGGACAGCATTTGGGGCGAGTATCTGCGGCTCAATCATTCGCCGTTCAGCGGAGATACCGTCAAATATCCCTATGAGCCGGTACTTCCCCGCATCAGCGGTTGCGGCGGCGATTTCATCTACTACGAGATCGACATTGGCACTACCGGCACCGATTGCGATCCCGACTACCCGACGGCGATCTACAACAACGGACGATCCATTACCCGCGGCGCGGCGCGGATCGTTTACGCCCGCTACGATGCCAATCGGAACAAGATCGTGGATCCCGATGAGAAGCACGTTTTCTACACCTACAATCACTATAACGATTTTCAGGAATATCTGAATTATTTCGGCGGCTGGGGCGAGATGTTCGGCAATATCACCGGCGGCGGTGTGCTGTCCAGCAAGACGCATTACAATCCGACGGCGTATGTAAAGACGGTGGTGACCACTCTCCCCGGGCGGACGCAGGTGACGGCGGTGATCTATTGGGACGGTCGAAAAGATTTCCTCGGGATTGCTGCGTAATCAGGCGCAATTTAGGAAATAAAAAAATCCCGCCACAATGGCGGGATTCAAAAAACTCCGCAAAAGAATGATTCCCACGTGGGTGACCGTGGTCACCTTGTGAAAGGATTTTCTTTTGCGGAGTTTTTGTTTGGTTTGGGTTATAGCGACTTCAGCCGATCGAAGACCGTCAGTTCAGTGCGGCACGCCATCAGCGGCGTGACGGAAATATATCCGTTGTGAACGGCGGCGATGTCGATAGAGAGATCGGACAGATCGCCGATCAGCGGCTCGCCCTCCTGAACATACAGATCGTCTCCGATGGGAACGAAGCGGTCGGTGAAATAGATGCCGCCCTGTCGGGTGATGCGGATGTCACCCGCTTCGGGGGGAATATTCACGTTGTAAAGGGGATTTTGCAAGAGCAGGTCGTGGGTTTGAATCCAGCCGAATATCCGGTCCAGATGGTCGATGGCATCTATATGGGTGGTAGGGAAGCCGGACAGCGCGATGCCGGGGATGCCTTGGCGGATGCCCTCGAAGATCGCACCCACGGTGCCCGAGTAGACGATGTCTGCGCCCAAGTTATAGCCGCGGTTGATACCCGACAGGATCAGATCGAAGTCCCGCCCCAGCTGATCCAGCGCAAAGCGGACGCAATCGGCGGGGGTGGAGTCCATGGAGTAAGCGGTGAGATCGGGGGCGATCTCCACCTGCTTGATCTCTTGGGGATGCGTGAAGTCGATGGCGTGGCTCTTGCCGCTCTGCTCCACCTTGGGGGCTACGGCGATCACCTCGCCGTACTGCTTTGCCCAGCGGATGAGCTTCGGCAGAGCGGGAGCGAGGACGCTGTCGTCGTTGGTGATCAGAATCTTCATAACCAGCCCTCGTTGTTTTCTTTGTATTCGCCCAAAAGCTGATCCGCTTCGGTGATGAGCCGATTCATCGACCTGCGATCGTTCACGGTGGCTCCTGCCGCGCAGGCGTGACCGCCGCCGCCGTAGCATTCTGCCAGTCCACTGACCGTCACGAAGCGGGAGCGCAGGCGCACACGGATGGTGCCGTCGCTGTTATCGATGAAGGCAAGCCAGATGAGGCTGTCCTTGATGGAATCCATATAGGAGATTGCCGCGCTGGCGGATTCGAAGGTGAGTCCGAACTTTTCCTGTACGGCGCGAGTGATGTGCAGATAGGCAACGCCGTTTTTCGTGAACTTGATGTGAGAAAGTGCCCATGCCTGCAGGTGCAGGGAGGAGACATCCTTCATGTACAGATGCGCGAAGATGCGGTCGGTATCGATGCCCAGATCCAGCAGAAGTCCTGCAAGGCGCAGGGTGTCGCCCGACACCTCCCGATAGCGGAAGCGTCCCGAGTCGGTGACCATACCGGTGTAGAGGTAGGTTGCCGCCTCACGGTTTATTTTCAGTTGGTCTTGGAAGGCGGCGAAAAACGCCACGATCATTTCGCAGGCGGAGGAGCGTTCCTCCTCTACCCATTCTATTGCACCGTAGGATTCGACGGGGATGTGGTGATCGATCTTCACGATCTCGCGGCAGAGGGCAAAACGGGGACTCGAGATGCGTTTGGCGGTGGCGGTGTCGATGACGATACCCAGCGCGTCGGCGTAAAACTCGTCGGGAAGCGGCTCGTCCTCGTCACCGAGAAAGGCGAGATAGTCGGACCGGTCGCAGTTGTTGAGATAAACCTCCTTCTCGGGGAAGGAGAGGCGCAGAATCTCCCGCAGTCCCTTGGTGGAGCCGATGGCATCGCCGTCGGGGAGTCTGTGGCGGAAGATTACGATCTTATCGTATGCCTTGATTTTATCAAGAACGGCTTGCATGGCAGGTGTGTACATCTTATTCTACCTCCGACAGTTTGCAAAGATCGGCAAGCAGATGCATTGCCTCGTCCCGATCCTTCAGCGTGGTGCCGCTGGCTTTTTGATGTCCGCCGCCGCCGTATTTGACGGCGATGGGGTTGATGTTGTAGCGATTGGAACGGATTTCGCAGAGCACGCCGCTGTCCGCCTCGGTGAAGTTGACCCAAGTGTCTATTCCGCGGATTTCCGCCATCACATTGACCATACCGCGGGAAAGGGTGAAACTGTCGGCATTGTAGGTTGCCGCTTCTTCGCGGGTTGTGTAGATGTAAGCCACCCGTTCGGGGGTGGTCTGAATTTTCAGCGTGAATTTTGCCCGAAGCTTTATATAGGGCAGTTCGTCGGCGTACAGATTGCGGTAGATGTCGGCGGTGTCAAATCTGCGCTCCATCAAAAAGGATGCCATGCGGAAGGTCTGGGCGGAGGTGGAATCGTAGCGGAAACGTCCCGAATCGGTGATCATGCCGGTATACAACGATTTGGCGGCGACGGGCGAGACGGTAAATCCGCCCTCCATAGCCAGAGCGGTGACCAGACCGCAACAGCTTTCGAAGGAGGTGTCGGTGACCTCTGTCTCGCAGATCTGCTCCACGAAGATGTGGTGATCAATGCGGGCGGTGGCATCGGCAAGGGCGTAACGTTCGTCGGAAATCAGCGATTTGGCGGAAGTGTCCAGTACCATTGCCAATGCGCCCGCATAGAGGCTGTCGTCGATCTCGTCCATGGGACGGTTCAGCATAAAGGTATAGCGGGGCGTCAGATCGCCTACGGTGTAGATTTCCTTTTCGGGGAAGGTATCGCGGAGCATCTGATACAGTCCCATTTGACTGCCCAGCGCGTCGCCGTCGGGATTTTTGTGGCGGTGCAGGATGATGCGGGGGTAGGTTCGGATCAGTTCGAGAATTTGTTCAAACATAGTCGCTTCCTTTTATGATTCGTCAAAATAGCCCTTGTATGCAACCCGCAGGGGGCTGTCAGGGAAAAGATATCGGTGAAGGTCGATGAAATAGTCATCGGTCATGCTGGCAATATAGTCTACCACGATTTGATTGGATTCGGACGCTTCGTAAGGGATGCTCCGCTTGTAGTGGGCGGAGTTTTTGTTCACATAGTCGATATGGTGACGGAAGATGGGGGAGTCTTGCCGTCCGCTACTGAGATCGTCCAGCAGTTTTTCATAGATCTCGCCCATCATGGGCTTGACGGTGGCGGAAAGCTGGGCGTTCACCGACTTGTTCAGATAGATCATACGGTAATTGTCCAGACGGGACTGGCGCAGGGCTTCGAAATGTCGGCTGTCCAGCTTGATATAGGGCTTGCCATAACTGTTTTCGATGATGTTGGTTACCAGATTGTTGATGATTTCGGCGTTGATGGAGCCGATCCCTTCGTTGATGAACATTTCTTCTGAAGCGGTGCCTGTACGCATAGCGTCCTGACGGTCTTTGCCCAGATAAGCGATGATGTCTGCCAGCCGTACTACGTTGCCTTCCAGCGTGGAGGGCATACGACTGAGCATATAGTCTTTGTCTTCATAGCAACGGTCGATGATGCGGTCAAATTCCTCAAAAGAGTCCAGTTTTTGGGGATAATAGGCTTCACATTCGATCTCGCCGTTATGGGTGGCGATGCCGTCCAACACCTGCAGGCTGATATTGTAGGGGAAGATTCCGTCCAGCACCCGTACCGAGTGGATGTTGTGGTAGAAATGCCGACCGGTGTGGGCGTAGTACAGCTGATTCAGATATGCCTCGCCTGCGTGTCCGAAAGGAGTATGACCGATGTCGTGCCCCAAGGCAATGGCTTCGATCAGATCCAGATTCAGCCCCAGCGCCGCGCCGATGGTGCGGGAGATGCGGGAGATGCGGGAGACCAGTTGAACGTGTAGACTGCGGCGGGTAATGTCGTCGTTTTTCCAAAGTGAAAAGACTTGCGTCTTGTCGGTGTAACGGTTATAGAAGGGGCAATGCAGGATTTTATCTATATCGTGGACGAAGGGGGGACGCCAGACGGTGGGAGCATCTTTGGCGACGTCCTTGCGGCGCACCACCGAACCGTCGGGAAAGCGCATAGGGGGGAGCGTTCCTGCGGCTTTGTCCGCTTCGATTTGCTTGGTCAGTTCGGGGGAGAGAACTTCATAATTGGGCATGGGTACCTCCGATTGAGTTTGCGAATGGTTGGATCACAGCGCCAGATGGGCGGCGATCTTCTGAATGATCATTCCGTAGGCGACGGGATTTTGCCCGCCCTCGGGAATGATGATGTCCGCGTTTTTCTTGCTGGGTTCTACGAATGCCTCGTGCATGGGCTTGACCGTGGTGAGGTATTGGCAGATCACCGAATCCAGCGTTCGTCCCCGCTCCTTTACGTCGCGGAGGATACGGCGGACGATGCGCACATCGGGGTCGGTGTCCACGTAAATTTTCATATCCAGACGAGAGAGCAGATCGGCATTCTCAAAGATGAGGATGCCTTCCAGCAGGATCACGTCGGTGGCTTCAACACGGCGAGTTGCCTCGCTACGGTCGTGGGTGGAATAGTCGTAGAGGGGAGAGTCTATGGCTATGCCTGCTTTCAGACTATCCAAATGGGCAATCAACAGGTCGGTGTCAAAAGCAGAAGGGTGGTCATAGTTGAGGGCGGCGCGCTCTGCAAAGGGAAGACCTTTTTGGGATCTGTAATAGTCGTCGTGACGGAGTACCGAAATCTGATCGCCGAAATGGGCGGCGATGTTCTCGGCAAGGGTGGTCTTTCCGCTTCCCGAGCCTCCTGCGATACCGATGATCAGACGTTCTTTCATTGGACAGATTCCTCCTTGGGCGCAACGGTGTGTTGGTCGATGACCGCGTAGATCAGCGGTTGCTTTTCCACGGTGGTTTCGCTGAAGGTGAGGGCGGAGCGAACGGTGGCTTCAGCGGTATCCAGCGTTTCGGCGCGCTCGGTGAAGAGGCGGGCGAGGACATCGCCGGAAGTCACGCGGTCGCCGGGCTTTTTCAGTAGCAAAATGCCCGCGCGGGGGTCGATGACAGAGTCCTTGGTTTGCCGTCCTGCGCCCAGAATCATGGCGGCAGTGCCGATCAGTTCGGCGTTGCAGGCAGCAACAGAGCAGTCCGCTTCGGCGCGCACCTCGCGCATATGGGCGGCGGTTCCGAAGAGAGAGGGATCTTTGGCGTAAGCCGCGTCTCCGCCTTGTGCCTCAATCCATTCACAGAATTTGGCGTATGCCAGACCGCCGTAGAGGCAATTCTCGGCGCTTATGCGGGCTTCCTCAATGGATTTGTGGCAGGAGAGGGAGATCATACGGGTCGCCAGCGTCAGGCAGACGGTGCGCAGATCGTCGGGACCGCCGCCGCGGAGGACTTCCACCGCTTCGGTGACCTCCATGGCATTGCCGATGGCGCGTCCCAGCGGCACGTCCATATTGGTGATGACGGCGGCGGTGTTTCTTTTGTGGGCGATGCCGATGCGTACCATGGTTTTCGCCAGACGGGTAGCGTCTTCGGGGGTGCGCATAAAGGCTCCGCTACCGCACTTGACGTCCAGCACGATGGAGTGAGTGCCTGCCGCCAGTTTTTTACTCATAATGGAGGAGGCGATCAGAGGGAGGGAGTCTACCGTGGCGGTGACGTCCCGAAGGGCGTATAATTTTTTGTCAGCGGGAGCCAGATCGGCACTCTGCCCGATGACGGCAAGCCCCACACGCTCTACCTGATCGGCAAATTCCTCCGGGGACAGGGAAGTGCGAAAGCCGGGGAAGGATTCTAACTTATCCACTGTACCGCCGGTGTGACCAAGCCCCCGCCCGCTCATTTTGGCGACGATGCCGCCTGCCGCGGCTACGATGGGGGCGACGATCAGCGTGGTCTTGTCGCCCACGCCGCCTGTGGAGTGCTTGTCCACGCTACGGTCGCCGAAGCGATCCAGACAGACGGTGTCTCCAGATTTTGCCATGGCTTCGGTGAGGGTGAAGGTCTCCTCGTCGGTCATTCCGTTAAAGTAGATCGCCATCATCAGCGCGGACATCTGGTAGTCTGGGATGGTGCCTTGGGTGTAGCGGGCGATCATTTCGCGGATCTCATCCGACGTCAGCGCACCGCCGTGCTTTTTCTTTTCGATCAGGTCATACATTCTCATAGGAGGTCTCCTTGGGATCAGGTCAGATCCGCTTTGCCAAAGCTCGCGGGCAGGAGGGTGGACAGGTAGATCACCTTCGGGGTGTTGCCGTCAAAGAGGATCACGGGGAAGTCGGGGGCGCAGAACTCCGAGAGTACCTGGCGGCAGACGCCGCAGGGCGCGCAGTAGGCGGTGACCGCCTGCCCGCTTTTGCCTCCCACTACCGCAAGGGCGGTGAAATGTCGCTGTCCTGCGTGGACTGCGGTGAACATAGCTACCCGCTCGGCGCAGACCGTGGGGGTGAAGGATGCCGACTCAATATTTGCGCCGGTGTAGATCGTCCCGTCATTGCACAGGAGCGCGGCGCCGACGGAAAAGCCCGAATAAGGGCAGTAACTTTTTTCTCTGGCGGAAAGGGCTTGTTCCACCAAAGTGTTGACAGTATCTTGTTTCATCATATTATGATTCAGCGGTCAGCCGGGTGTAAACCAGTTTCCCGATGGTATCAAAGCCGTGCATAGTGCCCGAATTCTCCGGGAGAATGGTGGTTCCATAGGTCAGGAAGGGGACATATTCACGGGTGTGGTCGGTGCTTTGGTCAGATGGATCGCATCCGTGGTCGGCGGTGATCATCAGAAGATCGTCCTCGCCAAGCTCTTTCACAAATTCGCCCAGCCATGCGTCAAACTCGCTGAGGGCGTTGGCGTAGCCCTCGGCATCCTGCCGATGACCGTAGAGCATATCGAAATCCACCAGATTCACGAAGCAAAGTCCGTGAAAATCCCGATGGACGAGAGCGGAGGTGACCTCCATTCCCTCGAGGTTTCCGTGGGTGGGGTGCGTTTCGGTGATGCCAGCCATATTGAAGATGTCACCGATCTTGCCTACGCCGATGACGTCGTATCCCTTTCCCGACAGACGGTCAAGAACCGTGCCTGCGGGCGGGGTCAGGGAAAAGTCCTTGCGGTTGGCGGTGCGGCGAAAGTTGCCGACCTCGCCTTCAAAGGGGCGGGCGATGACTCTGCCCACGCCATGCTCTCCTTGGAGCAGTTTGCGGGCGGTGCGGCAGATGTGGTATAATTCCTCGGGGGAAACGAGGGATTCGTGGGCGGCGATCTGGAACACGCTGTCGGCAGAGGTGTAGACGATCAGTTTACCTGTCTTCAGATGTTCTTCGCCGTAGTCGCGGATCACATCGGTACCCGAATAGGGCAGATTGCAGAGAGTTCCCCGCCCCACGGCGGCTTCAAACGCCGTCATCACTTCGGCGGGGAAGCCGTTTGGATAGGTAGGCATGGGACGCTCGGACACGATGCCCGCGATCTCCCAATGTCCCGTGGTGGTGTCCTTGCCGCGGCTCTTTTCCTGCAGGCGGGCGTAGGAGGCTTTGGGAGCATCGGTTTTGGGAATGGCGGTGACGCCGTCGATGTTGCCAAGCCCCATGGAGATCAGGTTGGGAATATGCAGTTTGCCTGTGCGGGCAACGCTCCCCAGCGTATTGGCACCTGCGTCGCCGAAATCGGCGGCGTCGGGTGCGGCTCCGATGCCGAAGGAGTCCAGTACGATTAGAAATACCCGTTTCATCATCCGTTTTTGCGATCCATCGCGACCGCCACATTGAGGGCGATCTTCATCATATCGGTGAAGGTGGACTGTCTGGCATCTGCGTCCAGTGCCTCGCCGCGGAGGATGTGATCGGAGACGGTGCAGATGGCAAGGGCGTGCTTGCCTGCTTTGGCGGCGTTCATATAGAGAGCGGCGGCTTCCATTTCTACGCCCAGTACGCCCATCTTGTACCAGCCGTCGTTGAAATTCGGATCGTCGTGGTAGAAAACATCGGAGGAGAGGAGGTTGCCTACCTGATAGCGGACACCAAGCTCTTCGGCTTCCTTCACCGCTTCGCGGAGCAGATCGAAGCTGGCGATGGGCGCAAAATTGCCGTTCAGTCTGTACTGCTCCTGATACGCGGAGTTGGTGCAGGCACCCATGCCGATCAGCACGTCGCGGAGCTGAACATTGTCAGCAAGGCCTCCTGCGGAGCCGATGCGGATGATGTTCTCCACGCCGAAGAAGTTGTAGAGCTCGTAGGAATAGATGCCGATGGAAGGCATTCCCATGCCGCTTGCCATTACGGTGACGGGGACACCTTTGTAGGTGCCTGTGTAGCCTTGAATGCCGCGGACGTTATTGATCAGCCGAGGATTTTCCATAAATGTTTCGGCAACGAATTTGGAGCGCAGAGGGTCGCCGGGCATCAGGACGGTCTTGGCGAAATCTGCGGAGGCGGCTTTGATATGAGGGGTGTGCTGATTACTCATGTCTGTTTCTCCATTTCTGTGCGATTGACTGTTTTCGCACTGGTTCGTAGTGGGATTGGCTTGTTTAATATGCGGATTTGCTTTGCTCGTTTTTGGCGATCTTCACGATTCGGCTGGTGCCCAGACGGGCGGCACCCAGTTTGATGAAATCTTCAGCGTCTGTCAGAGAGGCGATGCCGCCTGCGGCTTTGATCTGCACGCCTTTGCCGATGTGTTTGGCAAAGAGGGCAACGTCCTCGCGGGTTGCGCCTGCGGTGGAGAAGCCTGTGGAGGTTTTGATGAAATCTGCTCCCGATGCAGTGACGATCTCGCACATCTTGATCTTCTCCTCTTCGGTGAGTAGGCAGGTCTCGATAATGACCTTCAGAATCTTCTCTCCGCAAGCCTCCTTCAACGCCTTCAGTTCGGCAAGGATCTCATCGTAGCGGCGATCCTTCAGATGACCGATGTTGATCACCGTGTCGATCTCGTCGGCGCCGTTCGTGAGAGCGTCCTTGCACTCGAACACTTTTACAGCGGTGGTGGAATAGCCGTTGGGGAAGCCGATGACCGTGCAGATGGCAAGTCTGTCGCCCACATATTCCTTTGCCTGCTTCACATAGGAAGCGGGGATGCAGACCGATGCGGTGGAGTAGCGGATGCCGTCGTCGCAGACGGCTTTGATCTCCTCCCAAGTCGCGGACTGGGAGAGCAGAGTGTGATCGCATTTGGCGAGAATTTCCGAAATATTCATTGATTTTACCTCTCCATTCTGTTTATGTAGATATTTTTTGTTCTTTGATCCTTGCGCGCCAACACTTGTGGCACATGGCGATGTAGCGATCGTTGCCACCCAGCAGAACCTGTGCACCCTCGGTGACGATCTTCCCCTGTTCGTCCAAACGGGCATTGACGGTGGCTTTGGCACCGCAATCACAGATGGTCTTGATTTCGGCGATGGAATCGGCAATCTCAAAGAGTCGCTTGCTGCCGGGAAAGAGATGGCAGAGGAAGTCGGTGCGCAGTCCGAAGCAGAGGACGGGAATATTGCACTCGTCCACCAGCCGCCGCAGAGCGTCCACGTGAGCATCGGTGAAAAATTGGCACTCGTCGGCGATGATCACATCGGCACTTCCGTGGGCGGTGTGGTAGAGGTCGAACAGATCCACATCTGCTGCAACAGTGTCGCATTCGGCAAAAAGCCCGATGCGGGATCTGACGGTGGATTTTCCGTCGCGGGTGTCCAGGGCAGGCTTGATCAGCCAGACCTTCATGCCACGCTCCTCGTAGTTG
This sequence comes from Eubacteriales bacterium, assembly GCA_051867925.1. Taxonomy (GTDB): domain Bacteria; phylum Bacillota; class Clostridia; order Oscillospirales; family CAG-272; genus CAKSQF01. The sequence continues at coordinate 35,710 of JBJDZI010000094.1, read as the reverse complement.
AATTTGGTGATCAGTGCTTGGGCGGTCTTGGACGAACCCATCGCACCGTATTTGAAATATAGTTTTGCCATAATGATACCTCGCAGTTTCTCTTTTTATTTTATCATATTTTCGTGGAAAAAGAAAGAGGAAAATGTGATTTTTTTATGGGAATTGAGGATACGCGCCTATTTTTCAACATTTTATAGAAAAAGCAGACGCGCCGCGTCTGCTTTGAGGATATTCACTTAGATTGCTGACCGAGCCAATCGGCTACCAGATCGCGGGCGTATATGCCGTCGTCATACTCTGCCACCACGGTCAGGCGGTTGGGCGCGTAGCCGGAGCAGTAGGTGTCGGTGATGATGTAGTAGGTTTTGTTCGGCTCAATGTTTGCGGTGATAGTCTCATCGCAATAAACGAAGTAATTCTGATTGGTGGTTTCGATAAAGCGGGACTTCAGATCGCTTCCCTTGATGGAGCATAGCACCAGCCGATTGTCGAACGGCAGGAGCATTTGCAGTGTACCGTAGGTGATCTCGCCACGGTTGAGTTCGTAGGGACTGCGGAGCGAGATAAATCCTCCTCCCAGCGCGATGTCGTAGTTCTCTCCCCAGCGCGCCAAGCCCGCTTCGTAGTAAAGCTTTGCCACCAACTGTTTGACGGCGTTTGAGGACTGATAATAGGGATTGGTTCCCACGATGCGGCTACCCATATCCACCTGCTCCTGATACTTCAGTAGCAACTGTGCAACGATGGGATCGTCTGCCAGCGACTCGTAGATGGACGTGGAGACAAATTCCGCCGTGTGGACACGGCTACTGCCGCCTGCAAAATTGATGCTGACCTCGGCGTGGGTGATGCCCTTATTGTCTCCGCCGCCCTGCAGGTGATAGATACCATGGGTGTCCACCATGGTATAACGCTGATGGGTGTGGGCTTCAAAGACCAGATCTACGGAGCCATCGGACAGGATGGGGCTGTAATAGGAGGAAAGTTTGCTGTCGGTGACAAGTGTCTCGCCCGAGGACGAGGAGCCGTAGCCGTCGTGGATGGAATAGACGATGTAATCCACGCCCTCCGCCCGCAGACGGTCGGCTTCGGCTTTGACCAGCGCGGTCAGATCGGCTCCCGTTTGGAAGTAAACGTCCTCTACTTTTTCGCTTGCAATGGAGGAGTAGCAATCGCCGATGGCACCGATGATGCCTATAGTCGCGTTGCCCCGCTCCACTACCACCGAGGCTTTGGCATAACTGATGCGGGTGCGGGTGGAACGGTCGTAGACGTTGATGGCAAGGAAGGGGAAGTCAGCCACCCCTGCATTCTTCTCTACCGTTTCCTCGCCCCAATCAAATTCGTGATTGCCCAAGGTCATGGAGACGAAGTTCAGTTCGTTCATCCATTCGGTGACGATCAGCCCTTCGGTAAGGTTGGACTCGGAACTGCCCTGCCACATATCCCCCGAGGAGAGGAAGATCGCGTAATCGTCGGCGGCAGAGGCGGTTTTGAGATAGGTGGTCAACTCGTCAACGCCGGGCTGGGCAGAGGTGTCTGCAAACTTTCCGTGGAGATCGTTGATGGCGTAAAAGTCCACTACCGCAATGACCGAGCCGTGGCAGGAATCGCACAGACCGTCGTCGTTCTCGTCGATGTGAGCGGCGCAGTCCTCGTCCAGAAGTGCCGCCGTAGTGACGGCAGAAGAAGAGGCGTCGGTAATGGTGTCAGCGGCGCCGGTGCAGGAGATCAGCAGAAAGAGTGCCGCCAATAAAAGCGATAGGAATCGTATTTTCACAGGTTTTACCTCAAATCGTGTGGAAATTATGATCCGTTAGAGGATTTCTTTTTCTTCAGCAGGATCACTGCGATGATAGCGACGACAGCCAGTCCCGACAGGGAAAGAGCAATGATCCAAAGGATAGGACTGCCGTCGGAGTCGGTGGTCGAGTCATCTGCCGCAGATGACTCATCAGTCGAAGGCTTGTCGGCGGCGATCTTGTCCACCAGCTCGTGCCCGCAGACCATGCAGACTCGCTTCTCCAGGTCGGTGCCTTCGATCGGTGTGGGATCGCCGTAGCTGTGGGGGGCGATCGTGGGGGCGATGGCGCCGTCGATCAAAAGCTCACCGCAATCTACGCAATAGGTGTCGCCGGAGTAGCCCTCTGTACAGGTGGCGGGAACGGCGCCCCGTACCTCGGTGTGAGTATGGGGACAAACGGTGGGGAAAGGTGCCGTTTCGGTTTCGGTCTTGCCGCAGACCGTGCAGGTGCGGGATTTGCTGCCGTCATCGGCGGTGATCCACTCGCCGAAGGTGTGATTGCCGGTGGCGGGAAGGGTACTGCCCGCAACGATCAGTTTGTCGCAATCAGCGCAATGGATGTCGCCGGAGTAGCCCGCTTTTCCACAGGTGGCGGCGATGGCACCGCGGATCTCGGTTTTGGAGTGAATACACCCGCCGGCGGCCTCGGCTTCGGTCTTGCCGCAGACTGTGCAGGTGTGGGATTTGCTACCGTCATCGGCGGTGATCCACTCGCCGAAGGTGTGATTGCCGGTGGCGGGAAGGGTACTGCCCGCAACGATCAGTTTGTCGCAATCAGCGCAATGGATGTCGCCGGAGTAGCCCGCTTTTCCACAGGTGGCGGCGATGGCACCGCGGATCTCGGTTTTGGAGTGAATACACCCGCCGGCGGCCTCGGCTTCGGTCTTGCCGCAGACTGTGCAGGTGTGGGATTTGCTACCGTCATCGGCGATAATCCACTCGCCGAAGGTGTGATTGCCGGTGGCGGGGAGGGTACTGCCCGCAACGATCAGTTTGCCGCAATCCTTGCAGGTAGTGTCACCTGTGTAGCCCGCTTTTCCACAGGTAGCGGCAGAGGCGTTCTTGACTTCAATGTTCTTGTGGGCGCAAGCGGGATTGCCGCCGTTGCTTTCGAAGGCTTCGCCCGAGGGGGTGGTCATATCGGCAGGGACTTCTCTGTCGAAGATCAGCCATGCATATTCGGGATAGTCGATGAAGACGTTGCGGTTGCCCTGGATGGCACCGACCACCTCATTACGCCCCATTTCCCAAGTGTCAACGGGATCCTGCTCGCACCAGTCCAGCAGAACGTCCACACTTTGAAAGACGTGGGTGATGTCCGAGCATTGCGGGTATTCCTCTGCCCAGCGAACGTAGAGGTAGAGACAGATGCGGGCAACGTCTCCTTTGACATTGTCGAGGGGCTCAAAGTAGCCGCCGGCGTAGTAACCGCCGCAGACCGATGTGCCCACCAGAGCACTGGCGTAGGCAGGCTTGCCGCCGTTAACCTCGCCGTACAGATTGTTGTTGCGAACGGTATTGACGCGGGAATCTGCCGGACGAATGTGATGCAGATCGGAGCCTGCTCCGGTAGTTTCAAAACCGCCTAAACTCTTAGGCCAGACGTGTTCGCGGTTCCAAACGGCACCGCTGGAACCGATTTTATCTGCCGTAGTGGCAAAAGAAGTGTAGAGCAGAAGAACGGTTTGGTCGTTGTTCTGGCAATCGGTCTTGTTTGCGTAGTTTTTACAGTCGTTATAACTGGTGAGCTTTTTGTGAGTACCGGTCATCAGCTCGGCAAGCGCATCGTACAGATCGTCTGCCGAAAGCTCTGACAGGCTGTCGTATGCGTACTCGCCGGTGTAGTAATCCTCGGCACTCGTTCCGTCCAGCGTAGTGCAGAGAACGTCCCGCTGTCCCGAATTAGACGAGGTAGAGTAAATCAGCGTCGCCTGTACGGTGGCGCCGAATACGGGCAATAGCCCGATGAGTGTCGCCAGCAGGAGCAAAACGGCGGTCGTGCGGATCATTTTTTGTTTCATAACATCCTCCGATCAATGGATCAGTTTATCATGCAAAACGAAATAATTATTTGTGCTTGCTTTATAGTATAGCATAAATCGTGGAAAAAGTAAATAGATTAGGGAGAATATTGTGGAATTTTGGCGGATAATCGGGGGTAAACAAAGAGCGCAAGATTTTATAAGTTCCGCGCGGTATTCATCCATAAAACAGGGGCGGTCACAAATTGATATTTGAGAATCATTCTTTGTTCTAACTATACAAAAAAACACTTGCCACAACAAATGCGTACAAGTGTTTTTTGTATAGGTTGTCGGTCGATAGGAATTGTACCTGAACTTGCGACAGCCTCGAATTGTATCAATGGTCAGAATTGCCGCCGAGCCAAGGAAGCGGGAGAGGGTAACAACAGCCGCTACGCGGCGGATGCGAAGGAGAGGGAAAAAACTTCGGTGCCTCCGCTGTTTTCCCCTTTCCTTGGTATGGTATGGGGCTTTTTCGACACTCTGACCAAGCCCCTTTTGCAAAAGGGGCTTGGCGGGGCGTAGCCCAATAGTTAATTGATTTCCACTGTGATGACGTTGACCGAGTTGACGGGGAGGGGAACGAGTTGTCCATTGCACGCCGTGGGATCGCTGATGGTGATCCTATTGGGATCGGTGGCAGTGTTGACCGTGCGGAGCGCGCCGCTGAGGGATTGTACGGTCATACTGCCCATGCCCGCACAATCGATCCAAATATTCTTGGCGGTCTCATAGCGGTTGATCACAGTCACCGTCACCGTCTTGCCGTCCGCGGAGCGGGTGGCACTGACGCTGAAATCTGCGTTCTCATCGGCGGTGTGCGCGATGAGCGTACCCTGCAAGCCGCTTCCGATGAGTTTTGCCGCAAGTGCGGGAGGTTGGAGCCAGACCTCGTCGCTGTCCATGAACACGAGACCTTGATTCCAGCCGTTGTCGTTCTGATCCTGTACCTGCAGGCAGTTGGCAGAGCAAATGACGGGGAAGATATCCGACGCCTTGATCGTGGCGTTGATGGCATAAGCATTACACAGTGCCCGTTCCAGCGTGTGGGAGTTGGCGTTGAGCTCGAAGACGCAGAGCTTGGGATCGGACTCGGGGCAGATGGACTTCAGCGCATCGTAGAGGCTGAAGGCAGCTTGGATGAAGGAGTCAGGCTCGTTGCCCGATTCGCTCCACCAATGGATGTCGAACCAAACGGTCTGTCCGTTTTTCACGGCGTTGTCCAGAATGGACTTGTGGGGAGCAAGCGAGGTGATGCCTCCATCGCTACCGGTGAAATTGTAGGGATCGGTGATCACGTTTTTGTAGGCAAAGTCGCCCACTACCAAAATCAGATCGGGTGCGATGTCTTTCACTGCATTTGCGATGGCGTTAAAGCGGCGGGCGTAGTCGGCATTGACCTTTTCTTCGTTGCCGATCTGGATCATCTTCAGATGATAGGGTTCGGTGCGCCCCATCGAGATGCGGAGTTGTACCCACTTATCGGTGGGATCGGTGCCCAGCGCGAAACGGACGAAATCTGCCATATCCTCCGGGGATTCGTAGGCGTTGAAGTCGGGAACGTACAGGATGCCCATCGCCTCGCAAAGATCCATAAACTCAATGATGCCAAATCCCAGCGAGGAGTAGGCGTACCACCAACCGGCATAAGTGGGACGATCCTCGGGCGCGCCGATCATATCCTTCCACTTATAGTCCGCGGCGTTCGCCATACAGCCGCCGAAGCGCAGAACCGACAGCCCGATGGATTCCATCCCTTCCGCCACGTCCTTGCGGACGGGCAGACCTTTGTAGCGCGCCCACTCGCCGGGCTGGAGGAAAGCATAGCCGATGTTGATCTCGGCAGGGGAGGTGAGGGAGATCACAAATTTGCCGTTGGCATCGGTGGCATTGGATGTCATCGTGAAGGGATATTTGACAAAATCGCCTGCCTGTACGGCAACGGTGGTGGAGGCGTAGGTTTGATCGCCGTCGACAGAGCAAAGGAACAGGGTGAGGGAGGTGTCCCGATCGGCAGCGATGTAGAGATAGCCTTCATACTCCTTGCCCTCTACGAAGGACATTCCCATGCGGTTGAGTCCCCGATTGGAGAGGAAGAGGGCGCCGTCGCCGCCTTTGTGGATCAGTTTTTGCGTTTGCTGACCGTTGAAGAGGGTTTCGGTGTCGATGAAAGCCGATGCGTCGATGCTTCCCGAAACGGCGGCGTCCCAACACTTGGAAACGGACAGTGCGCTTGCGGAGGAGCCGTATTCAATCTTTCGTTCGACACCGCCGTCGGTTTTCACGGTGATGTTGCGGAAATAAGCAGAAGCGTTCCATGCGCGCAGACCGATACTGCCGCTTGTAATCGGACTTGGGTCGGTATAGGTGAGGGCTTCTTCGCCGTTGACCGAGACGGTGAAGGTGTCTGCAGTGTATTCGACCGTGACGGTTACCCAGCTTCCCTTGGGAGCGTTTACCGAGACTTCCTTCAGCGGGGTGTAATTGTTTTCGTGTTTCGCCAAGCGCAGGAAATTGTTGCCCAGCGCCACTTCATAGCCGTAAAAGTTGTCCGCACCGGGGCGCAGATTGGAGGCTTTGATGATAAAGCCCACGGGACCTTCGCCGTCCAGCATCATTTCCATAGTGGCAGAGCCACTGGCGGACTCGGTGTTTCGGAAGGTGAGTTTGGGGCCGTTGTCCCCTCTCTCCACTTTCAGCGCGGATGCGCCGTCCTTGACGACTGCATTGAAGGTGCCGTCCGAGATGTCAAATTCTCCCGTGACGGTGGAATCGGTCGACGGCTCGGCAAATTTTTCGCCGAAGATCATCTGGGACCAGATGCCGCCGTACAGTTCGTGGTTTACATCCTCCATGCAGGCGCCGATGAGATAATCGGAGACGGTGCCCGTGGTGGTGGCGGGATCGAGGGTGAGTTCGAAGTCCACGCCGAAGCGTTTGGTGGTCAGTTCTGAGATCATTTCATTTCCTCCGTTGATGACATAGGTTCGGAACACATCGCCTGCAGAGGCATTTCCCATGGTGCAGGTGACGGGAGTGTTGCCGTCAAGCGGAGTTTCGGCTCGCTCGGCAACAGTGCCGTCCACAACTTTTTCCATGATCAGCGTGCCTCCGCCGTCATAGGCGATGGGGGAGGCTGTTGCCTCGATCTTGCTGTTTGATTCATTCAGATGAATGTTTGCATAGTGTGCGGGGAGGAAGAGATTTTCGGCAGGAACCGTGGATTCTGCTCCGCGGGGTGGCGTCCAAAGTAAGTGAATACTGCCGCCCAGCTCGCCGTTATAATACTCCAGCGTGAAGGGATAATACTCGCCCTCCTTCAGCGAGATAGTTCCCGAATGGGACTCGGCAAGGTGAGGCCCCGCATCGCTGATCACGACGGTGTCACCGACGGTCAACAGAGCGCCGTCATCGGCGGTGGTGGTGAAGGTGTACTCTCCTGTTTTGGACGCGAGAATCTGACCCGAGTAGCGGATGGAGTAATCGGTTCGCCCCACCCCCGAATAGGGAGCGATGCCGCGGACGAACTCGAAGTCGATCTCCGAAACGATCTCACTGCCAACAAAAGTGTCGCAGGATCGACCCTTGAAGTATTCGGCGTACACGCCCACGGTTGGTGTGCGCTCGGTCAGCGGTTTTACGATCACCTCACCGGGAGAGGTGGTGGTAGCGGCGGTGTCTGCCGTTGTGGTGTCGGGCGTGCTATTCTTGCAGGCCGGCAGAAAAAGCAGGATTCCAGCCAAACCGAGGGAGAGAATGGATCTGAATTTCATAAGTACCTCCATAGGGAAGTGTCTGATCGGATGTCCGACGAGACGAAATACATTTTGTAATTTTATTATACACGAGTCTGCTTGACAATGAAAGAAAAATCGTGTATAATGATAGACAAATATTATCTTTTGGGAGGGATACCGTATGATCTTATATCAGACCGACAATTCCCGTGCAGGGACGAATAACGACATCAGAACCTACTGGGATTTTGCGTTCGCGCCGCATTTTCACAGAGACATCGAACTGATCTGTCTGGTGAAGGGAGATCTGCAGATCACCGTGCAGGGCAATGTCTTCATCGCCAAAGAGGGACAGATGGCGCTAATTCTGTCCAATCTGATCCATTCCTACGAAAGTCTCGGCGAGACACAGGTGATCGTTCATGTGTTCTCTATGGATCACATCCCCGCTTTTTCCAAATTGGTTGCCGATAAGGAAGCGTTGACACCTGTATTCGATTGCGCCGATGAAGTGAAGGAGTTTTATCTCGGTTACTGCATTCGGGATAATCAGCGCACACCGCTTGCCATGAAAGCCGTTCTTTACGCTGTTTGCAACGAATTTTATGAAAATAGCACCTTCCGACCTGCCCGAAAAGACAACGCCGATCTGATTCACCAAATGTTAAGTTATATCGCTGATCACTATCGGGAAGAGATCTCGCTGGAGAAAATGGCGCAGGAGCTGGGGTATGAAATGCACTATCTTTCCCGCGTTTTCAGCGCCAATGTGAAGATCAACATCCGTCGGTATATCAATCTGTATCGGGTGGACAGTGCCAAAGAACGGCTGATTAGTAGCGGGGACAACATCGCGCGGATTGCTTTGGAAAGCGGATTTCAAAGCATCCGCAACTTCAACCGCGTATTTTGCGCAAGCACCGGCATGACGCCTGTCGAATACAGAAGACAATCTCAAGAAAAAGAGATGTGATGGCGCGATCGGGAATGCCAAAAGGCAGACGAAACACAGAGACCTCGAATGTTCATTCGAGGTCTCTGTGTTTGATTCAGGACTTGTTACAGTCCGCTATGAATGCAATCAGTTGAAGCTTCTCTTCTTGGAAACGACTACTGCGGTACCGATCACTGCCAGAGCGGCAATGGATGCAACCAGAACGGTCAGATCACCGGTAGGAGCGGGCTTTTCGGGAGGAGTTACAACGGGAACATTGTTCACGGGAACCAGAGACTTCATCTCGGAGCCGGCGCAACGAGCCATAAAACCGTAACGGGAACCGGTCAGAGGAGCCTCATCGGTATAGCTCAGCATCTCAGTGCCGTTTGCGTAGCCCTTGATCTCCAGCTTGCCGTCCACCATCTTGAACGCAGCCTTTACCTCAACGAAATCTTCGTTGATGGTGTAGCCTTTTACTGCTGCAGCGGATTTTGTAAGTTCTTCCAGATTATCATCGCCGGTTTTAACGCCACCCTTGGACAGAACCAGCTTGCCCTCGCCGTCAACGAACAGGGTGTAATACTTGGGAGAATAGTGAGAATTCTTCCAAACGGTTACGTTTCTATCCGCTTCAAGACCGAAGATGATACCGGTCAGCCAGTTCGCACCCTTATCGGTGTTGCCGGCTCTGACGGTAGCAGTCAGAGAACCGTCGGTCAGGGGAAGAGTGTCGTTGTCAATGACGAAGGAAGTCGCCCAGGTGTTATGAACCAGTGAAGTGTCGGTAATGGTGACGGAAGAGCCGTCGTTTTTCCAAGGACCGCCGGAGAAGTAACCGGTCAGAGTCTTGTCGCCAACCTTGGCAAAGGGAAGTGCCATGCCGCCTGCGATGCCTTCATTGGAAGGTGCAGCGGTAGTAACATTGATATCGGTAAAGGTTACGGTCGCATTACCGACGCGCACACCCCAACGGGTACCGGTCAGAGGATTGGCATCACAGTAATCGTAAGCCAGCTCGCCGTTTGCCCACATTTCGATGTGGCCGTTGCCGTTGTAAACAACCTTCAGGTCGATTTCGGTGCAGGTATCCCACTTGGGGCAGGACATAGCCTTCATCCAGCACCAACCCAGACCGTCACCGGTCTTGGCAAGCAGAATCTCGCCGGTGCCGTTGTTGATGAACACGAAATAATACTGTACGGAATCTTCGCCTTCGCCGGGAGCTTCCCAGAAGTTCAGGTCGTCAGCGTCGCCGGTCAGACCGAAAATGATGCCGTTATCGCCGGCGCCCTTGGTCATCTTCAGGCTGATGGTACCTGCCTTGAATTCCTGATCAAATACGAAAATAGAATTGGTTTCGTTATTGGTCAGTCCATCGGCGGTGTTGGTCCAAGCCTTGCCTTTGGCACCCGTACCGGTAGCGGTAACGCCGTTGACCTTTGCAACGGGTACTTCCGGATTAGCGGCGGAGACTGCAAATACGGGCAACATACAAGCCAGCATTGCAATCACAACGAGTACGGAAAATAGTTTTTTCATGTTTTCCTCCATTAAAATAAGATTTACAGCTTTGTTAATCAACTCCGCTGTGGTTATTGAAATTTTAACACAAATCCGTGAAATTGTCAAGGTCGTAGTCATAATTTTGTAATATTTTATCAATACATTTGTCATATTATCCAATTTCCAACCTAAATAATTACGAAATTCACGGTTTGTTTTGTGCATTTGTACGATTTTTCGTTGCATCGCCTTAGTTGACCTGCAAAACCGCCCGGATATGCTTCCTGCTAACAATCGCCCAAACTGCCACATATGGTATAAAATTCTTAGATACCTTGGTTTGCCCATTGACAAATCCAAACAGACTTGCTACAATGCAAGCAAGATATCCACCAAACGGCACTCAAGTACGGCATAGACAGCCGTTCATATTTCACAAAACAGAAGACGCTTCTTCCGAATTACCACGGTGTATTTTTCTTTGGAAAGCGTTCAGAAAGGAACGATATGCAGATCCTTCGTTACCAACCCGGTGCCGACGCCGTTTTTTGCACCGGCGGACAGTTTATTTCCGAAAAGGGTGGCGCCGTCCATCCTCACCGCACGCTGGATACCTATGTCCTGCTCTTCGGCAATTCTGGAGAATACCGCATCAGTCAGAACAGGCGGGAATACCGTCTGCTCCCCGACACCTATCTGCTTCTTCTGAAGGATCACGAGCATTTCGGCACTCAGCCCTGCGCCCCCGGTCTGCGGCACTACTGGACCCACTTTACCCTGTCGGGCGAGATACTTCTGCCCGAATCGCAGGGAATCGAAGAAGCCGGGCGGATCGCCAAGGCATCCGAGGGGGAGCGCGCTCTGCTGATCCCTGAGTACGGGCAGATTCCAAACCGCGAGCGTATCCGTCTGCTCTTTCACCAATTGATCGATACTGCCCGCACTGCCAGTCTGTATCAGACCGAACTGTGCAACTCCATTCTGCGGATGCTTCTGATGGAGATCTCGGACAGTTATATCCGTCAGGTAACCCACAGGGAACAGGATTCCCGCATGGATTACACCGCCGCGCAGGTTATGGAGTGGATCCGCCTCAACGCCTGCACCATTACCAAGGTCTCGGAGGTTGCCGATCATTTCGGGTACAACAGCGAGTATCTCACCACGCTTCTCAAAAAGACCACCGACCGCTCCCTGACCGAGCATATCACTGCCGGCAGGATCGAGTCTGCCAAGCAGATGCTCCTTTGCTCCAACCGTTCCATCAAGGAAATTGCCTACGCCTGCGGCTTCGGATCGGATAAGTATTTCCTCAGAGTTTTCCGTCAGGAGACCGGGCTTACCCCCGGCGAGTACCGAACCGCCTATTGCAAGATGCATTACAATGCGTAATTCACTCAATATTGTAGAAAATGATCATAGGAGGAGCCAATGAACGACAGAATCAGCCGTCTGCGCGAGGCCGTTCTCGCGGGCGACCATAAGGTCTGCCGCCGACCGTTTCCCGTCGGCGGAGAAAGACAATTCCGTGATCCTGCGCTTTCCTACGCGCAGCGCACCGCCCTTCGATTTGCGGCGATCTGCGACAATGAGGTGCCGATCGTGGCAAAAGATGCAGAGATCGCCCTGCAACGAACGGTGATCAATATTCCCGAAGTCTGCTCCGCGGAAGAGATGGACGCACTCCGCGCGCGCTGTTTTCTCCACGAACGGGGCAACGTTTCCAACATCTGTCCCGACTACGCCACCGTGATCGCCGCGGGGTTGGACAGTGTCCTTACTGCCATTGAGGGCAAAGAAGGCGAACTCTATCAGGCACTGCGACTGGAGATCGCCGCGCTTTACCGACTCTGCGACCGCTATCGCGCCGAAGCGGAGCGAGTGGGCAACGCCGCCGTTGCCGAGCGCCTCTCCAGACTCCCACGGGAGGGAGCCAAGACCTTTGCCGATGCCCTGCAGATGTTCCGCATTCTGCACTTTTCCATCTGGGCGGAGGGGGAGTACCACGTCATCGTGGGACGGCTGGATCAGTATCTCTATCCCTTCCTTGCCGCCGATCTTGCGGCGGGTGTGCTGACCCGCCGGCGTGCGTTGGAACTTTTGGAGGAATTTTTCATCAGTTTCAATCTGGACAGCGACCTCTATCCCGGAATGCAACAGGGCGACGACGGGCAGAGCATTGTACTGGGCGGCTGTGATGCCGAGGGGAACGATTGCTACAATCTTCTCTCCGAACTGTGTATGACCGCCTGCGGCGATCTGTGTCTTGCCGATCCCAAGATCAACCTGCGGGTATCCCAAAACACCCCTACCGAACGCTTCGTGGAAGCTACCCGTCTGACGGCGAAGGGGTTGGGCTTTCCCCAATATTCCAACGATGATGTGGTTATCCCCGGGCTGATTGCGCTGGGCTACGATCCTGCGGATGCGGCAAACTACACCGTTGCCGCCTGCTGGGAGTTTATCATCCCCCGCAAAGGGATGGAGATTCCTAACATTGCCGCTCTCTTCTTTCCCACTGCGGTGAACCGCGCCCTCCACACTTCGCTGGCATCCGCTCCCGATTTCGACGCTTTTTTGGCGGCGGTGGAGGAAGCAGTTACCGCAGAGGCGAGACGACTCACCGAGTCGGTGCGTGGTCTCTTCATCCTGCCTGCACCCTTCCTCTCTATGATGGAAGAGGGCTGTCTCGAAACGGGACGGGATGTGTCGCAGGGCAATGTTTACAATCACTATGGCATCCATGGCGTGGGACTTTCCACCGCGGTGGACTCCCTTGCCGCCATTCGGCGATTTGTCTTTGAGGAGCGGACTGTGACGCCCGCAGAGCTTGTCGCCGCCATCGATGCGGATTTTGAAGGGTACACCGATCTGCGCACCACCCTCCGCTATGCCGACTGCAAAATGGGCAACGGCATCCGTGAAGTGGACGCGCTGGCGGTCACTTTGCTGGAGACCTTCGCCGACGCGCTGAAAGGAATTCCCAACGAGCGGGGCGGCATCTTCCGCGCGGGAACCGGTTCGGCGATGTTCTATCTGCACGAAAGCGAATCTTTCGCTACACCCGACGGCAAAAATGCCGACGAGCCTTACGGCACCAACTATTCTCCCGGACTTTACGTCCGCAACAAAGGACCGCTGTCGGTCATCCGCTCCTTTACGCTCCCCGACCTTTCCAAGACCATCAACGGCGGACCGCTGACCATGGAGTTCCACGCAGACAGTTTCCTCACCGAGGAGGGCATCCGCTCGGTGGCACTTTTGGTGAAAGTCTTCGTGGAAAAGGGCGGGCATCAGCTTCAGCTCAACGCCGTTGATGTACAAGTGCTGAAGGATGCTCAGATTCATCCCGAAAATTACCGCAGTCTGATCGTCCGCGTATGGGGATGGAGCGCCTACTTCGTGGAACTGTCCCGCGAATATCAGGAACAGATCATCCGTCGGCAGGAGTTCACCCCGTGAGAAGCGGAATCGTTTTTGACATCAAGGAGCTGGGACTTTACGATGGCGACGGCATTCGCTTGACCGTCTTTATGAAGGGATGTCCCCTCTCCTGCGTGTGGTGCCAGAACCCCGAAGGGCAGAAGATGCCCCCGGAGGTCTTCCGACATGAAAGCAGATGCGTCGGTTGCGGCAGATGTCGCATCCCCTGCGGGCATCCCGAATGCGCGCCTTACGGCATTTGCCTCCATGCCTGCTCCGAGCATCTGATCGGGCTATATGGCAAGGTATACACCGCCGGTGCGCTTGCCGACGAGATCAACTCCTACGGCGACTTCCTTGCATACGGCGGCGTCACCTTCTCGGGCGGCGAGCCTGCGCTCCAATCGGCGTTTTTGCAAGAGGTAGCGGCGAAGATTCCCTATCCCAAAGCCATGGAGACCTGTGCCGCCGCTTCCGAGGAAGAGTTTCTCCCCTTGGCACTTCTTATGGACGATTTGTTCGTGGATCTGAAGATCATGGACGAGGCGGAACACATCCATTACACGGGATGCTCCAATCGGCAGATTCTGCAAAACATCCATGCGCTGGACAGGGTGGGCAAGTCCTATACCATCCGCGTGCCGCTGATTCCGGGCATCACCGACAGCGACGAAAATCAGGAAGCCATCGCCGCTTTCCTTGCGGAGCGCACCGCTCTCCAAAAGGTGGAACTGCTCTCCTATAATCCCTTCACCCCCCAAAAATACGCGTTGATCGGCAGAGACTTCGTCGCTCCCGTAGCGAACCGTTCGCCGAATATCCGCACCGACCTCTTCACCCGCCGCGGTATTGATTGCGCCGCTCTGCGGCTGAGAGGCACACCCCAAAACCGTTGAACCCAATAAAATGAAAATAAAAAATTTTTTAAAGAGGTGTTAATTATGAAAAAAACGCTTTCCATTTTATTGACCGGAGTTCTGTGTATGAGTATGCTGGCATCTTGCGGCGGCACGCCGGAGGATACCTCCGTGACTACTGCCGGTAAGACGTCTGCTACCACCACCGCATCCACCACCACTACACTGGTTGTCACCGATCCTCCCAAGACCGATGACACACCCGACATCCCCGAAAATTTCACCCCTTCGGATCTTAGCAATCTGCTGATCTGGTACGACGCCTCCGCGCTGAATCTGTCCGACGGAGCCGCAGTGGAACGCATGGAAAACCTCGCATCCAAGGACGGCAGTTATCCTGCCGTTGCGGTAGACGCGCAAAATGCACCTGTTTTTGCGGCGGCAAGCGACATTTCGGGCAAAGCAGGTCTGGTGCTGGGCAAGCAGTCTTCGCTGAAGGTTGAGGGCAGTGAAAACCTCGACTTCGACGATTTCACCATCATCACCGTGGTTCGCGCCAATTCGGTTGCCGACAACAGCGATCAAAACCAGATCTTCTCCAAACTCGCCGTCGGCGGTAACTGGGATCATCAATGGTACTTTAACATCAACGGCGCCAGCCGCTTCAACGCAGGCTGGAAGGATACCACCGGCACTTATATGGACTTCGGCTCCTCTGCGGCAGATCTTGCGGTGAATACCGATTACATCCTTGCAAGCTCCAAGCAGGGAAATACCAGCCAACTGTATATCAATGGCGTCAACATCGGCTCCCTCAACTCCTCTGTGAACACCGTTGCCAAGAACTCTGAGGCGATCTACATCGGCTCCAACGGCACTACCTCGCAGAGTATGGACGGCACCGTTTGTGAGATCCTATTGCTGACCGGTGAGGTTACCGATACAGAAATGAACGCTCTGATGTCCTATTTGGCAGAAAAGTGGAGCATTTCCATTGGCTGATTCCCGATCATCTCTCGGCAGGCAGGGCGATCACATCGCCCTGCGGCTGAGAAACCGCTAAACTTAACCACATAAAGAGGTATGAGCAATGAAAAAACCGATCTCTGTATTATTGGCAGGAACTATGTGTATGAGTATACTGGCCGCTTGCGGCAACAATCCGGAGGAGACCTCCGCAACTACGAACGGTACAACATCTGTTACCACCAATCCCCCCAATACCGATGATGAACCCATCACTTCCGAAGGCTTTTCCCCCTCGGATCTTGACAATCTGCTGATCTGGTACGATGCCACTTCGCTGAAATTGTCTGACGGAGATGCCGTCGAGCGAATGGAAAATCTTGCCTCCGAGAACGGCAGCTATCCTGCCGTTGCGGTGAACAATCGTAACACGCCTACCTTCAAGGCAGAAAGTGATATTTCGGGCAAACCCGGTCTTGTGATGGGCAAGCAGTCTTCGCTGAAGGTTGAGGGCAGTGAAAACTTTAATTTCGATGATTTCACCATCATCGCCGTGGTTCGCGCCAAATCGGTTACCAACAACAGCGACCAGAATCAGATCTTCTCCAAACTTGGCGTCGGCGGCAACTGGGATCATCAATGGTATTTTAACATCAGCGGCTCCAGCCGTCTCAACGCGGGCTGGAAGGATACTACCGGGGCTTATATGGACTTCGGTTCCTCTACGGGCGACCTGTCGGTGAATACCGATTACGTCCTTGCAGGCTCCAAACTTGGAAGTACCAGCCAACTGTACATCAACGGCACCAATGTAGGCGCCCTCACTTCTTCGGTGACTACCGTTGCCAAGAACAGCGAGGCGGTCTACATCGGCTCCAACGGTTCCACCTCCCAGAGTATGGACGGTACCGTTTGCGAAATTCTTCTGCTGACCGATGAGGTCACCAACACCGAAATTTACAACCTGCTGACCTATTTGGCAGAGAAATGGAGCATTCCTATGGATACATCAGGATTCCTTCCCGAAGGACTTGAACTTTCCGTCGCCGTTGGCGGCGAAGAGATTCGCGAGCTGTCCCTGAGACAGACTTCCTATAAGCGTTCTCTGGCTTACGGCACCGTCAACGCTCCCGAAGTGACCGCTACCGCCACCGTGAACGGCGAAGCGATCGAGTGCAAGGTGACCCAAGCTGACAGTGCCACCGGCACCGCTACCGTATACCTCCCCGAATATGACATTAGTTATACAGTCCGCTTCTCTGTGCTGGACAAGGAAACTGTGACGCTTAACCGTGCAGACGTGACCGAAGTCACCCTCACCGACGGTTTCTGGAAAGATAAGGTGGAGCTGTTCGTTTCCGAGACCATTCAGACTTCCTTCGATCACTTCGTACAGCAGGGTGCTCTGCGCAACTTTGAAAAAGTCACCCGCGGCGGCGGCTCTGCCGAAAACAATCCCTGGCTGGACGGTCTGCTGTTCGAGACCATCGCGGCGGCAGGCGACTTCTTGAAGGTCTATGACGATCCCGCACTGAAGGCTCGCGTGGACAGCTACATCGACGTGGTTTACGAAGCCTCTATGTCCAGTCAAAACGGCTTCCTCTCCACTCACGCCATGCTTCAGAAGCCCGGTCAGTATTTTGACGAACACGGACAGGGTGTATGGTACCACGAGTGCTACAACTTCGGCTGTATGGCTGAGGCGGCAGTTCACTACTATCAAGCTACCGGTGAGATCAAACTGCTCTACGTTACCGCTCGCTTTGCCGAGTTTATCGCAGACAACTACGGCTACGGCAAGATCAATATGGTACCTTCCCACTCTCTTACCGAGGAAGCACTGCTGGAGTTCTACCGTCTGCTCCGCGACACCGATGGATTGACCGAGCAACTGGAAAACTACAATAGCAAATATCCGCTGGACATTGACATTGACGAATACGCCGATCTGGTGAAATTCTGGATCGAGAACCGCGGCAACAGCAATCACCGCGTCAACAACACCCTGTACGGCACCTATGCACAGGATCACCTGTACTACTTCGATCAGGTAGTGGCAGCAGGTCACGCAGTTCGTGCGAACCTGTACTACACCGGTATGGCAGCTGCAGGCAGCGAATTTGAGAACCTGACCTATCTGGAAACTGCCAAGAATTTGTGGAGCAATATCGTCAACAAGCAGATGTACATCACCGGCGGTGTTGGTGCCACCAAGACCGACGAGGCTTATGCAGACGATTACGATCTGCCTAATGACGGCTACTGCGAGACCTGCGCGCAGGTTGCGATGGCATTCTTTGGCGGCTACCTCTCTGAAAAGTTTGAGGACTCGAACTACGGCGACACCATCGAGCGTCTGATGTACAACGGCATTCTGGGTTGCGTTTCCGAAGACGGTAACGATTTCTATTACACCCAGCCGCTGAACAGCTCCGGTCACTCCCGTTGGGAATGGCATGACTGCGCTTGCTGTCCTCCCATGTTCCTGAAGTTCTACTCCACGCTGGCAAACTACATCTATTCTTACGATGACGATTCGATCTACGTGAACCAGTTCGTCTCTTCCATTCTGAACCATGACGGTCTGACGCTGACCATGGAGACCAATATGCCCTGGGGCGGCAAGACCACCCTTACCTTGCAGGGCGGCGACCGTGAGATCCTCATCCGCATCCCCGAATGGGCTACCGACGGCGTGAGCATCACCGTCAACGGTAAGGCGTACACTTACGAGACCCGAAACGGCTTTGCCGTGATCAACGCCAACGACGGCGACACCATTGAGATGGACATCACCATGAAGGCACACCGTAACTACTCTCACGAGCTGGTAGTTGCCAACCGCGGCAGAGTGGCTTACTCCTACGGTCCGCTGGTCTACTGTCTGGAGAGCGTGGATAATACCACCCTTCCCAACGTAGGCTCCAACGAAAACGGCTTTAAGCTGGTGAAAGATTCCGATCTGACCTTCACCTTTGAGGAAGATCTCCTGAGCGGCGTGATCACGCTGACCACCAAAGCAACCGCAGGCGGTAACACCTACGACGTCAAGCTGATTCCGTTCTATGCCCGTGCCAACCGCGGCACATCGGGCGCATACGTCTGGATGTTGGAACAGCAGTAATCGGCTGACCGTTTCATCCCGAAAAAAGGCGGGGCTGTAAAAAGCCCCGCGGGAAAAAACGCGAAGGAGTAAAACTGCCTTGCTGATCGATAAAGCAGAGACAACCGACCTAAGTCGGTTGTCTCTGCTTTGGCTATTTGATTTGGGACTTTGAATGACTTGCCCATCAAGCCTGCGGAGCGGCGTCGGGAGCGTCTTCGGTCAAGATCGGATCATCGGCGGTAGGAGCATCTTGGGTATCGGGTGGTTCGGGTACGGTGGCGTGAGGAAGAAGATCGGCACTTACCGTGGATTGATAGACGGTCTTATCGTCCCCGATGACGGTGAGCGTAACTGCGTCATAACTGTTGCAGTCCAGATTTCGCAGGATCAGCCCCAGCAGGATCGAACCGTCTGCGGCAGCGTATTCTTTGCCGCCTGCGGCAATCCGTTCGTAGACCAGCAAATCTCCGTCATCCTTCGGGGACAGCATGGTGGTGACCGATCGGTCGCCGTCAGAGGAGTGGAGCGTCAGCGTGATCTGCAACTCGGGCGAGGCGTTCAGCATTTCCTCGTTGATCAGCAGAAGCAGGCGCAGATCGTGGATCAGACCGCCGCCGGGACGAGTGGACAGAAATGCAGTGAAAAATTCGCTTGGATCGGGCGAGAGAATATGCTCTTCATGACCGCACAACAGACAGGTGTGTGTGGAAAACAGACCGTCCGTCGGGGGATTGTAGCGATGAGGCGTCTCAAAGGTCACGGTGCCGCTCAAAGCCCCCGGGGCTTTGCTGAGGGTGCAGGTGAGGGTGTGACCGTCACCCGACAGGGAATAAAGATAGCCTGCGGAAGGATGATGGTCAATAACCGTTTCCACGGCACCCGTGGCGGGATCGTAACTGCGAACGGTATCGGGACCGTTGAAATAAATCAGAAAACCGTCGTAATAGAGGTTGATGTATTGATCCTTGTAAAGATTGCCGGGTTTTTCCCAAACTGCCCATCGGAGCAGGGAAAGGTCTGCCGCTTCCTCGGCGGTGAGGGCAGTAAGATCGATCTTCATCAGCGCACGCTTGCTGCGGCTGACGGCGTAACGATCGCTTCCCGCAAACAGAATCGCTCCGGTCAGATCGGGCAGGATGGAATTTTCGTACAGATCGGACTCGCAAGGATAGGGGGCAATCCAGTTTTTGTGACCTGTTTCGGCGATGCCCTCATCGCTCCGCAAAAAATTGGTGTGCAGGGCTCGCCCGGGCTGATCTTCCGTGGGATCGTCCCAGGTCAGATCAACGTGATACCAGTTGCCGTCCAGTTCCACCAGATTCCAGATGTGGTTCATCCCGTCGCTGACGGCGTAATCGTTGGCAATGCCCACAAGATCCAGCAGGTAGGCGTACAGATAGACGTAAGCCTGACAAACGCCGTGACCGCTCTTCAGCAGATGATAGAGATCGCCTACGGTGTGGGTTCCGTCATAGGCGAAGGCGGTGCATAGATAATCGTGGAGAAAAAGCACTTGCTCAAATTCGGTAGCATCTGCGGGAATCTGTGCGATGATGGCGGCGGTCTCCTCTTCCACGAAGGCTTTGGCGGCATCCAGTTCCTCGCCCGGGGCGAAAACATAAATGGGGCGCAGATCGTAGCGATAGAGATTTCCTTCCTCATCGGGAGCGGGCAGAGTGATGATGGAAACGTCGATGGCTCGCAGATAGAAGAACCGTGCCACCTTCTCCAATAAACGGGAGCAGACTGCCTCCAAAAGCTCAATCTCCAGCGGCTCTGCTGTGGAGACCGTATAGAGTTCGCCGCCCGCATCAATGACTGCCACCAGAGAGTCAAACAACAGCGCAGGGTAGTCTGTGGGTGACTCTTCCGTTTCGGGAGGAGGCGGATCGGTTTCGGGTGGGAGCGGCTCTGTCTCAGGAGGGAGCGGATCGGTGGATAGTTCGTCGGACGGATCGTCCTGCTCTTCCGAGGGCGCGGGATCGTTTCCTCCTGAATCGGTGATGGAGTCAGGCTCTTGCCCGGAGGCGCTTGCATAGGTGACGAGGGAGGCAACTGAGGGAGTCAGCAGTCCGATGAGAAGCAACAGTACGGTGAAGCGCTTCATATGAACCTCCTTTCGTGAAAAAATTTGGATGAGGGCGACAAAATTGCAAAAAAGAGAAATTATGTCGAAAAATCGTCTGCGTAACGCAAGACTGCATTCACTTTATTGTATAACAGGGAGAAAGGTTTGTCAACTTACAATTTTTAGTAAATTTCAAATTCTTTGTGAACTTTTTTGAACGGTCTTTACAAAAAATCGGGAGTATGATAAAATAATGCCATCCCCTTTTGGTGGGAGGCTTTTGAAAATTTCCACACTCATTACGGAAAGGAACGCATTGAACAAACGCCATGAGAATCGACAAGTTTTTGACAGAGACGGGTACCTGCTCCCGCTCCGAGGCAGGGAAAGCGGTGCGCCGCGGTGATGTACTAATCAACGGCAGTGCTGTGCGCTCGGCGTCGGAGCAGATCGATCCCGAGCGGGACGTGCTGGTTTTTCGTGGCGAGGAGATCATTTATCGAAAATTTACCTACATATTATTAAATAAGCCCGAGGGCGTGGTTTCTGCCACCGAGGACGGGGACGTGACGGTGATCGATCTGCTTCCTGATCAACTGCAGCGGCTGTCGCTGTTTCCCTGCGGACGTCTGGACAAGTACACCGTGGGGCTGGTTTTGCTGACCAATAACGGCGCGCTCGCCCACAAACTGCTCTCGCCCAAGCATCACGTAGAGAAATGCTACCGATTTGCCGCCCGTCAGCCCTTGTCCGATGCGAATATAGCAGAGCTGGAGGCGGGGGTAGACATCGGCGGTTACTTGACCGCACCCTGCAAGGTGGCGCGGGATGAGGACGGCGTGCATTACCGCATCACGCTGACCGAGGGAAAATACCATCAGATCAAGCGGATGTTGGAGGCGGTAGACAACAAGATCACGTTCTTGGAGCGAATCTCCTTTGCCGGGATCGCGCTCCCACCCGAACTTTCCCGCGGAGAATGGCGGTATCTCACCGAAAACGAAGTGAAAATGTTGGAAGATCGTGGGTAGCTCTAATAAATTAGAATCACAATACATCTCGCGGGCGGAGTAATGAACCAAGACTCGTGAAACTTGTACAAACTGCACAAGTATGAGCGCGGAAGTTTGTTTTGCGAAGTTCTTTATTTGTTCACAATTTCATGCTACAATAGATACAGTAAATCAGAAAATCAGGTTGTCGAAGTGTGCAACCATTCAGGAGGCTATTTATGGCAGGACTTTCGTTCAAACACATTTACAAGAAATATCCCGGCGGCGTTGTTGCTGTATCCGACTTCTGTCTCGAAGTCAAGGATAAGGAATTCGTTATTTTCGTAGGTCCTTCCGGATGTGGTAAGTCTACCACTCTGCGTATGATCGCAGGTCTGGAAGAGATCACCGAGGGTGAACTGTTCATCGGCGATAAGCTGGTCAACGACGTTGCCCCCAAGGATCGTGATATCGCGATGGTGTTCCAGAACTACGCTCTGTATCCTCACATGACCGTTGCCGACAACATGGCGTTCGGTCTGAAACTCCGTAAGGTTCCCAAGGACGAGATCAAGAGAAAGGTTGAGCAGGCAGCAAAGATCCTGGACATCACTCACCTTCTGGACCGTCGCCCCAAGCAGCTTTCCGGTGGTCAGAAACAGCGTGTTGCACTGGGTCGTGCAATCGTCCGTGAGCCTAAGGTATTCCTGCTTGACGAGCCTCTGTCCAACCTGGACGCAAAGCTCCGTGCAGCCATGAGAACCGAGCTGACCAAGATTCACAAGAGACTGGAAACCACCTTCATCTACGTTACCCACGACCAGGTCGAGGCTATGACCATGGCTACCCGTATCGTCGTTATGAAGGATGGCGTTATCCAGCAGGTAGATACTCCTCAGAACCTGTACGACTACCCCGTAAATCTGTTCGTTGCAGGCTTCATCGGCACTCCTCAGATGAACTTCGTCGAGGCAAAGCTGGAAGACAAGGGCGGCGACGTTTACGTTACTTGGGCTACCGAAGAAACCAAGGATCAGCCTTCCATCGTATCCACGATGAAGTTGCCTGCTGACAAAGCAAACGCTCCCGAGCTGAAGGATTACATCGGTAAGGAAGTCATCATCGGTATCCGTCCCGAGTGTCTGCACGATGACGAGGCATCCATTCAGGCTATGCCCGACTCTGTTGTAGAGGCTACCGTTGACGTAACCGAGCTGATGGGCGCAGAAATCTATCTGTACGTAACCTCCGCAGGTCAGAAGCTGACCGCTCGCGTATCTCCCCGCTCCACCACCAGAAGCGGCGATACCGTCAAGATCGCTATGGACGTTTCCCGTATCCACATCTTTGATAAGGATACTGAAAAGTGCATCATTCACTAAGATAATCAAAGGGCAGAGGCTACTCATTCAAGCAGCCTCTGCCTTGATTTTTTTATTGACAGCAATATTGACAGCAAAGTGAAAGGAATGGCGTGACGAAAAAGACCGACCTTGCTATCGTAATCCTGTACGGCATCTGTGCGGTCGTGTGGACAGTGTTATCCATACTTGAAGTCATTGTATTCAAGACTTATCAAGATAATCTTTTAAAATTCATTTGGAATGTAATTTGTGCGATTCAGTGGGTTTTCCTGTTTTTACTGAGTTGGAAACGGTATAAAAACGGGAAAAGGTGACGGTAGCCAAGCGGTTGTGTGGTGGAAACGGCATCCAATCCGATCGGCAGCCACATAAAGATATATAAAGAGGAAAGGCTACTTATTATGAAATATTCCATTGTCAAAAATAATGCTACTTGGGTGGGAAGTGCGATTCTATCCTTTGTAGCAATCTTGCTTCTCTATGTTGCAGGCAGTGTTTCTTCCCCGTGGATGAGCGAGGCATTGAAGGATTCCATGGGCGCAGTTTGTGTGATCTCTTTGCTATTGATCGTGCTCACTGCGGTCTTCTCTTTCGTAAGAGGAAAACGGTATGCAAAACGGCTGAATGAGCAGAGAGTTACAGCAATGAGAGACTTTATGCTGTCCAGAAAGGAATCCGCTGAAGCCGACCCCGACTCAGTGATGAAGAAGATAGGCAAAATGCAGAGGCTGCTTTGGAGCTTCTATCTGCAATATTTGATTTTGTTTATCGCCTTTGTCTTTGCCTTAGGTGCAGCAGATGTAACTATCGGAGTGACTACCGCTTTGCTGTTGGGAGCATATTTACTTCTAACAGTGGGAATCCATAGAATGTTCATTATGGGAGAAAAACCTGATTTTTCCGAATACACTCCCCAAGAGTGTATTCCCGAACTCTATCGGATTGCTGAGTCTGCGGCAGATGCGGTGGGGGTTGAGGTAAAAGGAAAGCTCCGCATCCTTCTGATGCCCGATTGCAATGCGGGAATCTGCAGAATGGGCAAGGATGTGTCTCTCCAATTGGGTACGCAGTTGATTTCTGTGCTGGGTCCTGAGGAACTATATCAGATCCTCCTCCATGAGTTTGCTCATCTCCAATACGAAACGAGAGTGTACAAATTCGGGGTCAGCCGAGCCTACCGCTTCCTCAATGCAGGAGATGGCAAGCTTGGCGACCGACTGTTGGATGGGTTGCTCTGTTTGCCCGGTATGATGATTTCTGTTGAATATGAGATCTGCCGTATGGTAATCTCCGAGCATTCCGAACGGATAGCAGACCAAGTGGTTCGCCAGAAGGGAAATCCGACTCTGGCATCTGCCGCACTTTGCAAAACTGTAATGGGCGATCTCTTTGCTCGGGAAATAGATAGTTTCATTACAGACCATTTTTATGAGGCCGAGGAGGTGCGTACCGATCTGAACGAGACGGTTTGCAATGCTTTCCGAAGTGCAATTCTGCTACGAAAAGACTTTTGGTGGAGTCTGCTGGAAAAGGAGCTTACCCGACCGCTGGGCAGTCATCCCATCTTCCGTCAGCGATGGGAAGCCTTGGGTTCGCCTGCCTTTGAGATCACCCTGCCTGCAGAGGATTCACTCTACTATGCCGATTGTCTTTGGGCACAGAGGCTGATCAGCAGCCGTACGGTGGAAAACATCAAGGACGATTATCCTCAGTTACATCAGGAGTGTTATATAGAGCCTTTGCGACGGATTGAGGAGTTTGAAGCCTCCGACGAGCAGCTGACTGCGCCGGAAATCCCTCCGATTTTAAATGCTTACGGTGGGCTGGGCAGATATGAGGAGCAGGAAGCACTCTGCGATCGCCTTCTTGCTGATGACCGTTATTCCGAGTATGAGACGGTAGCGGCACTATACGGGAAGGGCATTCGTTTGCTGGCTCGCTATGACGAAGCAGGTGCCGATCTGATCTACCGTGCCATTGAGCTCAATTCCAATTATATGAATGACGGTCTTGAGCAGATCGCTGAGTTTTTCCACTGGATGGGACTAGCCGATCGGATGGAAGCGCATCGGGCAAAAGCTGTTGAACTGGCACAGAAGTATCAGGATTTAGGGTCTCATACGGGTGCGCTGGAGCCCTCCGATCATTTGGCTTCAGAGGATTTTGACGGCGACGGGCGCCTTCCCTCTATGTTAGAATACATGGTAGAAGCCGGAGAAGGCAAACTGATGGAAATATATCTTGTGCGAAAGATCATATCCCCAGACTTCTTCACCAGTGCTTTTGTGCTTCGCTATGAGATGGCGGCTACCGAGGAAGAACGGAACGATATTTACGATAAGGTGTTCCATTATTTGGACAATTATCCTTTGGATTGGCAATATTCGCTGTTTGATTATGATGAACAGATCGAAAAGGCGATCAAGAAAGTTGACGGATCCTGTGTCTATCGGAAGAGATAATCAGAATAGAGGACACTCTATTTGCTTGCGACAACAAACCCTCCTGTGGTATCATGAAAGTACCATAGGAGGGCGCTTTTTGCTGTTTTTGCGGATTTGTCACCGGTTTATAAGAGTTCTTGGAGGTGCAGGAACCTTCTTTCAAGAAGGCCCCTGCTCCGGCGGAGCCCCAATAAAAGGGCAGAGCCCCACAAAATTTACGCTCTTGTGACCTTCAGAGTGACGATCTCAAAGGGTTTGACAGTGAGAGTGACTGCGTTATTGATAGCAGGAATCTCTGCCTCGGGCTCTTCCAGAATGGTTGCGGTCTCCACCTTGGCAACATCGAATCCGAAGTTCACGGTGACCTTGGCGGTGGTGTCGAAGGCATCGTAGAGACGGACGATGATAGCATCGCTGTCCTCGGCTTCCTTTATGGACTCGATGAAGATGTTCTCGCGATTTACCGAGATCATGGAGTAGCAGTCAGCGAGGGAACCGGTCTGTGCCGCAACGGGAACTGCGGTCATGGGGTTGTTGAGCTGATATGCCATCTGCACGGTGCCTGCGGTGCGGAAATCGCCGGAGTGAGGATAGATGGAGTAGGTGAAGCGGTGAATTTCCTTGTCTGCCGCAGGGTTGGGGAAGGTTGCGGACTTGAGAAGCGTCAGACGGATCACACCGCCGTGAATGTCATGACCGTACTTGCAATCGTTCAGAATGGACACGCCGTAGTTGTACTCGGACAGATCCGCGAATTTGTGGGCGCATACCTCGAACTTTGCCTGCTCCCAAGAGGTGTTGTAGTGGGTAGGACGCTCTACGTTACCGTACTGGATGTCGTAGGTCGCCTTGTCGGAGGTGATCTCGGTGGGGAATGCGGTCTTCAGCAGGATGTGATCGTTCTTCCAGTCGATGGTGTTGTCGAAGTCGATCTTGCCGGTGTGGGCATCCAGCGTGATGCGCTGGGTAACGGTGGATTTCTGGAAGGGACGGACGATCTCGAAGCCTGCGGTCTCGCCGTCGCGGATGACCTTGACGGAGGAAACATCGCTCAGATCCCAAGACTTCTCGGTATAGTAGTTGGTGATCTCCCAAGCATCCCACGCACGGGGAATGTCCTCGTATGCGGTCAGCAGGTTGGCAACCTCTCCCGACTTGACCACTTCGCGATCCGCCTTCTTGTCGTAGATGCTGGAGATGTTCCAGTTCTCGTCGAACTTCACGCAGAGCACTTCGTTCTCGATCTTGCGGCAGTCCGCACAAGCGATGACGCCTTCGGTGACTGCGGGAGTGGGAACGACTTTGTAGCCCTTGGCGGGGATGTTTTCAACCCATACCTTGCCGTTCTCGGTCTCCACCAGACCCGATGCCACGAAGGAATTGGGGTTGAAGACCAGCAGACCGCCGTCGGTGGTGATATTTGCGGCGATGGACTGCTGTGCGGCGGTCAGCGCGGCATTTGCCTTGCCCCCGATGTCCGCATAAATGAGATCGGAGTCATCGTACACTTCCTTGATGGAGGAGCCGGGGATGACGTCGTGGAACTGGCAGAGGAGAATCTTTTCCCAGCCCTCGTGGAGCATGGTCTTGGGATACTCGGTGCCGGTGAGGATCTTGCTCATCAGGGACGCCAGCTCGGTGTTCTCGAACAGGAATTCGGATTTTCTGTTGTTCTTCTTGTTCTTGGCGATGGAGGTATAGGTGCCGCGGTGATATTCCAGATAAAGCTCGCCGACCCACTTAGGCAGGAAGCGGTTATCTTTGACGGCATCTTCCATACGGTTCAGGAAGTCGCCTGCCTTCTCGAAGGTGACGGTGGGACAGCCGGGGATACCCTTTTCCAGACGGCGTCCGGTTTCCAGCATTTCGCGGGTCGGTCCGCCGCCGCCGTCGCCGTGACCGAAGGTGTTGATGACCTCGTTGTGGAGTTCCTTCTGCTGGAAACGCTCCCATGTGCCGCGGATCTGGCGGGCAGAAATGTTACCGTTGTAGGTGGTGCCGTTGCGGAGCTTTTCGCGGGGATCGTAATCCTGCGCGGTGAGGAAGTAGGAGAGAATCTCGGTGCCGTCGATGCCCTGCCACATGAAAACGTCGCAGGGAAGGGTGTTGGTTTCGTTCCAGGAAATCTTGGAGGTGACGAAGCGGTCAACGCCCGCCTTCTTCAGAATCTGAGGCAGAGCCGCAGAATAGCCGAATACGTCGGGGAGCCACAGGATGCGGGAGTTTACGCCGAACTCATTTTGCATAAACCGCTTGCCGAACAGAAGCTGACGGCAGAGGGATTCGCCGGAAGGCAGGTTACAGTCGGGCTCAACCCACATAGCACCTTCCATTTCCCAGTTGCCGGATTTGACCATCTTCTTGACTTCTTCGAACAGTTCGGGCTCCAGCTCCTTGATGTACTTGAACTGCTGAGGCTGGGAGGTGATGAACTTGTATTCGGGGAATTCCTTCATCATATTGACCGCGGTGGAGAAGGTGCGCTGGCACTTTTCCTCGGTCTGACGGAAGGGCCAGAGCCATGCGGTGTCGATGTGGGAGTGACCGATGCAGACCACGTTTGCCATCTGCTCGCCGCACTTTTTGTCGTAGAACTCGTTCTTAATATAATCCAGAGCCGCCTGCACGCTTGCGTGGTATTCGGCAGAGCCATTCTCACGGAAGTCTATGAGGTTGATGGTCTCGTTCAGCGCGGTACGGATCTCGCAATATTCCTTGCCCTCGAAGGGGAGGTAGCGCATCACGTCAAAGGGAACCTTCAGATCGTAGTAAAGGTTGCGGGTAGCTTTGTCGATGAGTTGAAGTTCTGCTTCCAGATACAGCTCGGTGGGTCTGCCCGAGAAGCCGTAAACGGTCAGCTCAAAGGAGTCCACGGCAGAGTCGATGGGGAAGGTCTCGTGGTTGCCGTCCACGCCCTGTACGATCTTGCCGTCGATGTAGACGATGTACTGGGGATTGGAGTGGCGGGGAGAACGCACGCACAGTTCAACGTCGCGCCCCTTCATAGATGCGGGGATGGTGACGGTTGCCTTGAACCAAGCGTGATATTCGCCGTAAGAGGTCTTGGAGCCGCCTGCGGGGACGGTGTCTTTCAGCGCTTCACGGGTGGTCTGGGGGATCCAGCCTTCTGCGGGGGGCGTGTGTCCCTCACCCTTGTAATCGCAGGGAACGTAAGAGATGTTCTCCACTCTTGCGGTCTCCATGACGATGCGGTTGCGAATCCAACCAAGCACTTGGTCGATTCGTTCCTGTAAATAGTTCATACTTGCCTCCGTAATGGAAAATATTTTTCTATATAGAGTTGACAGCGTCAACTCACAACCCCTTCATGAACCGTTGAAGGAGGGTTGTACGTGGTATGGGGCGTGCAGAGCCGATTTACTGCTTTGCAAGCCGTTTGATCAGTTCGATCTCCCGGGGATCGTAGGGGGTATGATCCTCGTGGAAGAGGTCGTGTTGCCATTTGGTGTAGTCCAGATCGGGGCGGGATGCCTTCAGCCACTCCCAAGGGAGATAGTGCTGGGAAAATCCTGCAACCAGTCCCCAACTGTAACTGGCGATCTTCTTGTCGTGGTAGAGCGGAAGCTGATCGAAGATCGTATTGTCCCAGATGCGGTGGAGCCATTCGGTGTTGGCCATGGGACGACCTTCTGCCTCCAGTTTTTTTACGATGTTCTGCACCTTCCAAAACGGCTCGTAATCGTGGAAGGATACGATGTCGGACAGATCCAGTGCCACCCGCTGGATCGGGGAAACATCCAGATCGGGATCTGTGCCGTAGGCGTCGGGATAGGTCCAAACGCCCGCGGTCAGAGGCTGGATAGGATCGCAGGAGCGGGCGATTTCGAAGGCGCGCTTCAGATAGGGGATGCTCATATCGCCGCGTTTGCTGTTGCCCGGCTCGTTCCACATATCCCAGATTACGATGCGCTCATCCTTGCCAAAGCGGGTGAAGAGATCGCGGAGATACTCCTCGCAGACCGGGCGGTATTCTTCCTCGTCCCATAGAATCCAACCCTTGGCGTCTTTGGGCGGGACGATGTGCGGGCTGTTCTTGTGTCCGCCGTGGTAGCCCTTGTCGTAATGACCGTGACCGGGCATGGGCTTGGGGATCACCACCGTTTCGGGCTTGCCGAAGGATACGCAGTCGTTGTACAGGACGGGCATCACCGACAGTCCGTGTGCTGCAAAAAGTCCCAGCACGCGGTCGATGCGGTCGAGGCAAATCTCGCGCTCGTGGTACCAACTGTTGAAGGGAAACCAAATGCGGACGGTGTTGAAGCCGATGGAGGCGGCAAGTTCCATCTCGCTCTCCAGCGTGGGGAGCATCTCTTCCAGCGTATCGTCCTTCCACATGGAAAGGACGGGAGTTTGGGAGGGGACGAAATTACATCCCACCATCCACGGGCGGGCGTTCCACCACTCCCACGCTTGTTCAGGGGTCCATCTTTCTTTCATGGGGCTTCTCCTTTCGGGGAATTTATTTGCACGACGCAGTCGTCGGTGCGATTCGGTCAAATCGGTGCATTTTTTCGTCTGTCCATGGATTTTTGCGAAAAATTCTCGGCAAGCGAAACTTTTTTATGGCGGCAGGCGAAACTGCTCTATTTCGTCTTCTCTTTGATACTCTTCCAGTAAGCGGCGGCGGCTTGTTCCGTTTTATTTTCGCCGGGTGTATAATAGCGGGCGTTTTTCAGATCGTCGGGGAGGTATTGTTGCATTACATAGTGATTGGGAAAATCGTGGGGGTATTGATAGCCGTCAAACCCGGTGGTCTGGCGCAGATGGGTGGGGATGTTCTGCCCCTTGCCTGCGGCGATGTCGGCACAGGCTTTTTCGTAGGCGACGTGGGCGGCATTGGATTTGGGCGCGGTCGCCAGCATCACCACGGCGTGAGAGAGAGGGAGGGAAGCCTCGGGCAGTCCCACGCGGAAGGCGGCTGAAACGCAGGCTTCGGTGATGGCGGCGGCTTGGGGATAAGCCAGCCCGATGTCTTCGGAGGCGATCACCGACAGCCGTCGGCAAGCACCGATCAGATCGCCGCCGGTCAGCAGTCTGGCGAGATAGAAGATCGCCGCATCGGGATCGCTGCCGCGAATGGATTTTTGCAGAGCCGACAGCAGGTCATAGTGAACGGTGCCGTCTTTATCGAAATTGCCGCCCGTCACCTGTCCAAGCTCTTTCAGACTGTCGGGCGTCAGGTCGCCGTCGGAGGCAAAGTAAGCATTTTCCAGAAGGTTTAATCCGCGGCGCACATCGCCGGATGCCGCAGAAGCGATGGCAAACAGTGCGTCGGGAGAGGCTTTTTTGTCGCCGATTTGGGTTTGATTGAGATAAGCCAGCCCCCGCTCCAGCGCGGGAACCAATTCTTTTGCAGAAACCGCGCGAAATTCGTAGACCGCCGAGCGGGAAAGGATGGCGTTGTAAACGTAGAGGTAGGGATTTTCGGTAGTGGAAGCGATCAGCGTGATCCGTCCGTCCTCTAAATAGGAGAGGAGCGATTGCTGTTGCTTTTTGTTAAAATACTGGATCTCGTCCAGATAAAGCAGGATTCCGCCCGAACCGAACAGGGAAGCGGTCTCGGAGCAGACGGCTTTTACGTCGGCGAGAGAGTCGGTGGTGGCATTGAGACGGCGGATGGTCTTGCCGCTCCCCTCGGCGAGGATGCCTGCGGCGGTGGTTTTTCCCGTACCGGGAGGGCCGAAAAAGACCATGTTGGGCAGATAACCCTGTTCCACCATACGGCGGACTGCGCCGTTTTTGCCGAAGAGGTGGGTCTGCCCCACCATCTCCTCAAAGGAGGTGGGACGCAGTGCGTCGGCAAGAGGGGTATAACTCATGGGGCGTCCTCCTTTGGAAGATTTTAATCAATTCATTGTATCATATTTCCCCGTATTTGTCAATCAATTTGCGGAAAAATGACCGATGAAGTTTTCGCGGCTTACAATAGAAAAATCCCCTTCCTGTACGGGAAGGGGAGAGGAAATGGTATGTGTTTGCGTTATCCGGTGATGCCGTTCCATTCTTCATAGGCATAAATGCCCGGATTTTTGGCTTTGTAGGCTTCCCAAATGGTGCGAAGATCGTCTTCGGTCATTTTTCCGTCGGTGTAGGCACTTCGCAGAGACTCAAATGTGCCGTTGGAATAAAAACTCAGCGGCAGAATACTGGTATAACGGAATTCGTAGCCTGCAATGGTTTCGCTGTAGTACGAATCTGCCGGAGGAATAAAATCAATGACGTACAAAACGTACCCTTCGCCGCATGGCTCAAAGAAACGATCCAGCGAAATAGAGTTGATCGTGGCAGAAGGATTATTCAGTATTGCATTGTCTTTATATTGGTTCCACATTGCGGTAATAATTTCGACCTCGATCTCGGATAGATCGGATCTGATCAGCGTGTCCCTGTCAACGGTAGTTGCAGCGGTGGTAGCGGCGGTGGTGGTATCTCCTGTACCGGCATCGGCGGTATCTGCGCAGGAGATGAACGTGACCCCTATGGTCAAGACGAGCAAAATACAACCAATTTTTTTCATAGATATACCTCCAAATATGATTAGTTTTGAGCAATTCGCAGGAAGAAGAAATCAGAACTGTTTCCTTCCTATCGTTTCATCCAATCGCTTAGGGTATGGCTTTGATTATGAACCGGGTGCTGGGCGTATTTGATGTCTGTTTCGGTTACTTTTTGAGGCGAACCCGAAAAGGATTAACTTATGGTATGAATGATCGAAATACCGTTATGTTGCTGCAGCCAATTCGATTGTCCACTGTCCATCCACTTTATCTAAAATCAGGTTGTATTCGATATATAGGAAATCGCGTGCAAATGCTTTGTCTGCTTCATCATTGGCGATAAATGATACACGGAATGACAGATAGGTGACCTCCTCTTGAACCATAGACTCTATATACGACTCGATATCTTCATCTGTAATCGTTGCGTTTATTCCCCTTATCCTTTGTAAAAGATCTTGAACCACCCATTTATACGCTTGTTCATTGTATTCTATTTTGGTTAAAAACACACCTCTGAATGCATCGGCTTCATTCCATAGATTGATAGCTTGATTCATTATTTGGCTGATTTCCGCTTCATCGAAATAAACAGATTCACCAATCATCTTGACCAGTTGATCTTCCTCATCGTTTTGATCCGAAGCGGCATTGTTTTCAGGTGCCGGCGCGCAACTCACAAGCGCAAACAAAAGAGTAAATACAAGTGCGAATATAGTTTTTTCATTTTAATGTTCCTCCAAATATAATTAGTTTTGAGCAATTCGTATGAAGAAAAAATCGGAACTACTTCCGGCGTATTTGGAAAACTATTGCAACTTCCTATTGCAATTTACGAAATCATATCAGATAATCGTAGAATGATTTGTCAGAACCATCCTGACCATTCGGTTAAATCCATGACCATTCCGATAAGGAATTGGTCTTCGTCAGGAGCAAGAAGCGTTACCATAGAGCTACTGACGCCGACATAATGCACAAGATATTTCCCGTCCGATGTACGCCATACCGATTGGATCGTTGGCGTTGCGAGACCGTTGTCCGTACAGAATAGATAATAAGCATCGGTTGGCGTGTAATAACTGACAGAGGGTATTTCTCTCTGCGTCTCCAGACGGGTATGAAACATATTCATACCTATCTCATTCGTGAATGAAATCCCCAAATACTTTTCCAGAACCGTGTTCAGCTCTGCGGAAGTCCAACGTAAGCAATCAGCATACAATGCAGTATAACTACCTCTTGCCAGTGCGACTGCGAGCCGCTCGTCGTTACTTGGTGAGCCGTTGGGGTGTGATTCGTCTGCAAGTCGAACGCCCGCATAAATGAATCCCCGCAAATCGATTTCCGAGGGTATGGTAAACGATTCACTACAGAGTAGCGCTCTAACATACGGATCGGAAATAAAGGTTTGAATGGATGCGATCTCTTCCGCGTTCGCTTCCCGCTCGATCGTGGGGATCAGCTCCTCGGGACAGCCCATTGCCGCCATCTGCTCTGCCAAAGACAGCTCTTCGGTAGTGGCGGGAGCGGGTTCATCGATTGTTGCAGGTTCGCTCGTTGCAGGCTCATCGGTTGAGGAGGTCGGGTCGGTCGTCGTCACTTCCGGCGTAGTCGTGACGGCGGGATCGTCAGGCGAAGTCGTTGTCACAGTCGTGACCGTGGGAGTGGGTGCAGTGGTAGTGCCCACGGTGGTAGGAGCGGACTCGCTCTCAGCGGTGCAGGCGGAGAAGACAAGCAGCCCCGACAGTAAAAGTGCAGTGAGGGAAAGTTTGTGGATGGTTTTCATAGCGGTTGTCCTTTCTGAGTTATTCCTTTGATTGAATCAATGGCAACAGTTTATTGATCGTGATTGCGAAGGTGTGTCGTCCGCAGGTTCGGCATTTGTATCCTTCATTACCGTTATTGATGGGTATCCATATATGTGCGCCGTTGTTCCAAGTGGCATTGCATACGGTACAAGTCAGCCAATGAGAAGAAGCATTGTGCGCATAGCCGGTTGTCCCCAAGTTACCTTCCTCAATATGTCCGCACAAAGAGCAGGTGTGATTTACGGTGGTCGGATGATTACCGAGCCATGTGGCGGTAACGGTTTCACTACACAGACTACAATTATGTTCCATTGTGTTGATGTGATCACCACTTAATGAACTGGTGGCTTCTTTCCCACAATAACTACAGGTATGCAGTAAAGAAGTGGAATGGTCGGAACAAACATAATCATGTTTAGTATTATCGGTGATTTGTGATGGTTCAATGTATGCAGGAGTAATATATCCGGTGAAAAGAGGATCAGAAAGGTTGTGAGATCGGTAGCTGACTTGATCATTCCAGTTACCATCAATAACCCAAACTAAAGTTGTATTATTTGATGTAATTTCAGTAGAAACAACAATACCCGTATGATTCCCTTCGCTGGTTTTCATAAAGAATATATCTCCAGATTGAGGAATATAATATGTGCCAGTGGAATCTTTAACAGGATGATATGTTCCGCCGTTTTCCTTCAAAAGTGTATTGAAATTGCTCACATTTCCCCATTGTGTCTTAGGAATTATATCTGTACTAATTCCTGCTTGATTAGCGCACCATGCAACAAACATGACACACCATGCAGCGCAACTGCTGTGCCATTGCCCATATTTGGTGTGGTTGTCATATGTTGAAGTACGCGGAAGCGCATATTTGTCATTCAACTGCTCGCATATGCGTTTCTCTATATACCCTTCTTCTTGTAAAGCAATTTGTACTAAATTATTAGCTTGGCTGCACGTCAATGTGATGCCACTTGATTCATTATCAGTGTTCGAATTAATTGTGTATGCAGAATTAGTAGTCGTTGCAGGTACATAAGCACAAGAGTCGAAGGAAATAAATGATTCACGGTAATTCGAACTCGCTATAATAACACAACTGTTATCATATGTGAATGTAATTTGGTGAGAAATAACATCTGTGTAATTAGAATCGAATTTAGTATACTTGATAGTTTCCGTAGCATACACTACACCATAATATTCGTAAAAATCATAATATTCAAGATTATAACTGTTTTCTACTGCAATGATATTCGAGTTAATTAATGTGTATGACCGTAAAACTTCGTCCTCTATCATTCCGTCGAATGTAATTCCGGATAGCATATTAATAATTACAGCGTCATTCATTTTCGTCCTGCTTTCAAAATACACGTCCAATACTTCCGACAGGATAGCAGTCTCGTCGTCGGGGATGGTTGCTTCCGGCACGATCTCCAATGCCGTTACGGATGTTGTGGGCAGGATCAGGAGCAAGCACTATAGGCTCGCGATCAATTTGATGGTTAGTTTTTTATTGTGTAACATAATTTCCCCCATTTATAATTATAAAGATTTGTTCGTTGCATTCTGATACTTCACACTAGCCCATCGGACTCACCTCCATCGTGTTATCTACTATTATATATAACAAATATATATAACAATATATAACAAATCAAATATATATAACAATATATAACAAATCAAAGCACGAAAATCTTGCACGGTTTTCGTCTTATTTTCAATTTGTTTACAAAGTTCATCTTTTTCTATGCAAAAAGCGCAGA
Organism: Eubacteriales bacterium; assembly: GCA_051867925.1. GTDB lineage: Bacteria > Bacillota > Clostridia > Oscillospirales > CAG-272 > CAKSQF01. Next base: position 390 of record JBJDZI010000094.1, on the reverse strand, counting down.
GCGATCCGTGACTTGGTGATGTCCCGGGCGCTCTGCGCTTTTCTTTTCCGATCGGATACTTCTCCAAGTGCGGGCAGCTTCTTTCTGCTAACATTATACCATTTTTAGAAATATCTGTCAATATCAATTTCTACAGTTTTTTTGTAAATTATTCGTTTTGCACAAATTCGATCCAGCTTTGCATCTGATTGTACCATATAACGGGATTTTTACTAAACGGATTTACAATGGTTCTACGGTTTTGTTCGGCAAGAAAACGAACAAAAGTTCGAAAGTTGCAACAAATTGCAACTGTTTCATACGGTTTTGCTGTGTTATACTCTGCTCACAGCCAAGGGAAAACCCAAAAACTGATGAAAAATGAAAGGAGAGGATCCAAATGGAATCCAT
>JBJDZI010000093.1:0-9203 GCA_051867925.1 Eubacteriales bacterium | reverse complement strand
TTTGAGATGGTTTTCCCCTTCCTCCAGTATTCTTGTATACTTTTTCGACAAACTGAGGGCGGCAATTCCTTGCCGCCCTCCGCTTTTCTTGGAACCTTCCCCCAAGAAGGTTCCAAACCTCCAAGAACTTCTGAAAAGGGCGGCAAATCCAAACCACACTTGGAGCAGATCCCCCTCCCCCTTGACAACCCGCCAAAGCCGTGCTATACTGATCTTATCCAAGTCAGGAGGTGTCAAAAATGACCTATCTGGAACAGTTTACGCCGGCAACGCCCGAAGAGGAGGCAGGCTTTTGCCTCTCCTTTCCTTATCAGCTGGAGATGGGATGCTACGATCACAACAACGTCTATCCCTTCAAGATTTTCTCCGATAAAGGGCTGAAACAGTTGGAATTTGAACCCATCACCATCCTGTACGGCGGCAACGGATCGGGCAAATCCACTCTGCTGAACGTCATCGCCCAAAAGCTGAAGCTGAAACGCTCCGCGCCCTTCAATAATACGCCCTTTATGAAATCCTACCTCGATTTCTGCACCTATCGGCTATCGCTGGGCAAATTGCCGCCCCCCGACAGTAAGATCATCACCAGCGACGATGTGTTCGACTACCTGCTGGATCTGCGCTCCATCAACGAGGGCGTTGATCGGCGACGGGAGGAGCTGTATGAGGAATACCGCGCGCTGACGCCTTCAGGATCTGCGGATAATACCTCTTTTCTTTTGCAGTCGCTGGAGGATTACGAGGAGTTAAAACGGCGCAACGAGGCGCGGCACTCTACCAAGTCCGCCTACGTCAGTCGCCGCATGACTCACGAAATGGCGGGGCGCTCCAACGGGCAGAGCGCGCTCTATTATTTCACCACGCAGATCGGGGAGGGGGCACTTTATCTCTTAGACGAGCCGGAAAACAGCCTGTCCGCACAGTTTCAGAACGATCTGCGGCAGTTCATCGAGGATTCGGCGCGGTTTTTTCGCTGTCAGTTTGTGATCGCCACCCATTCGCCCTTTCTGCTTTCCATGAAAGGGGCAAAGATCTACGATCTGGACAGCCGCCCCGTGCGCGTGCGAAATTGGACAGAACTGGAGGCAGTGCGCATCTACCACGACTTTTTCGAAGCACATCGGGGAGAGTTTTGAACCTGCCCGACGCGGTGCTGCAGATCTCAGCCCACGCAGATCGTCGAATCGGTCGATCCGTGCTAATTTCGTCCCACCAGCGGTGCCTACCTGTAACCGACCCCTACGACGCATTTCTCGGACAAATTCACCAAACATTGCAAATATCACACCGATTTTTACCTGATAATTCCATTGAAGGCGAAAATAGGATGTATTTTTTCGTTTTTTCCTCTTGACAGATGTATATTTTTCCTGTATACTGTATTTGCGTACGAAAATTGTTGACTTGTCAATGTTAATGATTTGTGAACAATAAACGCTAATCCTTGACAATCGGGAATTATTTGTTAAAATAAAGGTGATACTCCCCCTGCTACGCGGTGGGCGGAGTCTGCCCATTTCCTTGCGGGCGCAAGGAAGGCTTCCGATTACACCGAATGATAACAGGAGATAGAGATATGAGCTTTCGCATCTTAGGCACCGGCAGCGCACTGCCCGCCACCACCGTTTCCAACGAGGATCTGACCAAATTTCTTGACACCAGCGACGAATGGATCCGCACCCGCACAGGTATTACCGAGCGCCGGGTGATGAACGATGAGGAGTCCCTCCTCACCCTTGCCACCGTCGCCTGCAAGAGGGCTCTGGAGATGGCAAGCACCGCTCCCGAGGAGATCGAACTACTGGTCTGCACCACGCTGACCGGCGACTATATCTCCCCTGCCCTCTCTTGCCTCGTGGCAAAAGAGTTGGGGCTTTCCGACCGCGTGATCACCATGGACACCAATATGGGTTGCTGTGGCTTCGAGTACGGTCTGCAGATCGCTCATACTTACTTCGCTTCGGGGATGATCACCAAAAAAGCCATCGTGGTCTCGGCAGAGGGACTTTCCCGCCACGCAGACTGGACCGATCGGGCTACCTGTTGCCTCTTCGGCGACGCATCCGGCGCGGTGGTGCTGGAAGCGGCTTCCGACCGGAAGATCGACTTCGACTGGACGGTCAGCGGCAACGCGGAAATTCTGAACATCACCCGTCATGCCGACAATTCCCCCTGGAACTGCTACGACGAGAAGGGTGTCCTGCACATGAACGGGCAGGAAGTCTTCAAGTTTGCCGTCTCTTCCATCAATGCCCGCATCAGCGCGGTATTGGAAAAGAACGGACTTGTCCCCGACGATATTGCGAAATTTTTCCTGCACCAGGCAAACATCCGCATTATCAACAGCGCCATTCATAAAATGGGCGTAGCACCCGAAAAATTCCCCCACAACATCGAGCGGTTGGGCAACACCTCTTCCGCTACTATCCCCGTACTGCTGGACGAGACCGTCCGTGCGGGCGGCATTCAAAGAGGCGACAAGATCGTCCTCTGCGCATTCGGCGCCGGACTTGCATCCATTGCTTGTCTGTTGGAATACTAATTCGTCAGAGTTCCGCGGAGGTTCTGCCCTCCCGGTCTGAATATAATGAATCATATTTTTTTGGAGGATACCTCAATGAAAGAGAAACTGATCGCTATCATCGCTGAATACCTTGGAAAGGACGTTTCCGAGATCGAAGCAGACGCTACCTTCGAGGATTTGGGTCTGGACTCCCTGGACATCGCCGAGCTGGTTATGCAGATCGAAGACGAACTGGGCGTTTCCATCGAACTGTCTGCCGAGCTGAACAACATCGACAAGCTGGTAGAGTACATCGAAAACCAGGGCTGAGACTATGTCGCAAAGGAGTGTAGGCAATATGTTACAGAGTCAGCTTTGTGAACTTCTTGGAATCAAATACCCTGTTTTTCAGGGAGGTATGGCTTGGATCTCCGACGCAAATCTTGCGGCGGCAGTCTCCAATGCGGGCGGACTCGGCATTATTGCCGGCATGAACTCCAATCGCGAACAGCTTACCGCGGAGATCAGAAAGCTCCGCACCATGACCGACAAGCCCTTCGGCGTAAACGTCATGCTCATGTCCCCCTTCGTGAAAGAGATTGCCGAGGTCGTCGTGGACGAGAAGGTACCCGTTGTGGTCACCGGTGCAGGCGATCCCTCCCCTTACATGAAGGCTTGGCTGGATGCGGGCATCAAGGTGATCCCGGTAGTCGCCTCCGTCAGCTTCGCCAAACGCGCAGAGCGGAACGGTGCTACCGCCATCATCGCCGAGGGTGCTGAGTCGGGCGGACACATCGGTAAACTGCACACCATGCCCCTGATCCCTCAGGTGGTGGATGCAGTGAACATTCCCGTTCTCGCCGCAGGCGGCATCGCAGACGGCAGAGGAATGGCTGCGGCACTCATGCTGGGTGCTTGCGGCGTACAGATGGGCACCCGCTTCTTGGTAGCGGACGAATGCACCATCCACGACAATTACAAAGATATGGTGCTGAAGGCAAAGGACATTGATACCATCACCACCGGTGAGCGTACCGGCGATGCCTGCCGCGCACTGAAAAATCCCTTCTCCAAGGACTTCCACAAGAAAGAAATGGTGGAGTGCCTGCCTGCCGAAGAACTGGCTCCCCTCGGTGTGGGCGCGCTCAGACGTGCAGCCAGAGAGGGCGATACCCAGACCGGTTCCTTCCTTTGCGGAGAGATTGCAGGTCTGGTGAAGGAAAGAATGTCCTGCAAACAGATCATAGAAGAAGTTTGCGGCGACTGCGAAAAACTACTGACGGAGGCGTGTGCAAAATGGGTAAAATAGCATTGCTGTTTGCCGGTCAGGGCGCGCAGACCCCCGGCATGGGACGGGATCTTTACGAAAAGTCTCCCGCTGCCAAAAAAATCTTCGATATGGGCGAAGCGAACCGTCCCGGTACGCTTGCTACCTGCTTTGAGGGAACCAAGGAAGAGTTGACCCTCACCGAAAATACCCAACCCTGCCTGTTTCTGACCGATCTGGCTTGCGCCTATGCTCTGACTGAGGCGGGCGTGAAGGTGGACGGCGTTGCCGGCTTCTCTTTGGGTGAAATCGCTGCGCTGGCTTTTGCGGGCGTGCTGTTTGACAACGACGCATTTCGTCTGGTCACCCTCCGCGGTGAAAAGATGGCTGAGTGCGCCGCAAGGCACCCCGGCGGTATGGCGGCAGTGGTCAAACTCTCCGACAATAAGGTCGAGGAGCTTGCCGCAAGCTTCGACGAAGTCTGGCCCGTCAACTACAACTGCCCCGGACAGGTTGCCTGCGCAGGCAAAAAGGAGCAGATCGCTCCCTTCTGTGATGCGGTGAAAGCGGCAGGCGGCAGAGGAATCCCGCTGGCTGTCAGCGGTGCCTTCCACACGCCTTATATGCAGGACGCCACCAAGGCACTCGCCGAGGCACTGACCACCCTGCCCGTTTCGGAAGATCATCTCCCCATCTGGTCCAACCTCACCGGCGATCTCTATCCCGCATCTGCGGATGAGATCCGCTCTGCCATCGCCGCACAGGCTTCCAACAGCGTGCGCTGGGCGGACACCCTCCGGAAGATGCAAGCCGAAGGCTATGACACCTTCATCGAGGTGGGTGCAGGCAAGACCCTCTCCGGTCTGGTCGCTAAGACTCTGACCGACGTGACCATCGCAAACGTCGCCGACGTCGCTTCGCTGGAAGCCACTCTGTCGGCTCTGCAGGGCGCATAACTCGCCCTCCATATATTTATCGAAAGAAGGTTATCGAAAATGTTCCAAGGAAGAACCGCTCTCATCACCGGTGCAGCCCGGGGCATTGGCAAAGCCATCGCCCTGAAACTGGCATCCCAAGGAGCCAACATCGTCATTTTCGACGTATTCGACGCCGACACCGCCGTGGGAACACTGAACGAGATCGCCGCCCACGGTGTGAAGGCAAACTATTATCGCTGCGACATTACCGACAGCACCGCCGTGGATGCCAACGTCAAGGCAGCCATCGAGGCGTTCGGTAAGATCGACATTCTGGTCAACAACGCCGGCATCACCAAGGACAAACTGATGATCCAGATGTCCGAGGCTGAATTCGACGCCGTCATCAACGTCAACCTGAAGGGTACGTTCCTGATGACCAAGACGCTGACCCGTCACATGATGCGCAACCGCTACGGTCGCATCGTCAATATGGCGTCCATCGTAGGCATCACCGGCAACGAAGGACAAGCGAACTACTCTGCCTCCAAGGCAGGCGTGATCGCGCTGACCAAGACCACCGCCAAGGAATTTGCTTCCCGCGGCATCACCTGCAATGCAGTTGCCCCCGGCTTCATCGACACCGGCATGACCGCCGTTCTGTCCGACAACGCCAAGGAAGCCTTCCTCTCCCAGATTCCCGTGAAGCGGGTGGGCACGCCTGAGGACGTGGCAAACGCCGTGGCATTCCTTGCCTCCGAGGCATCCTCTTACATCACCGGTGAAGTCATTAAGGTCACCGGCGGTATGGGCGCATAAGCGCGTCTCATCTGAATAGGAGAAAAACTATGCGTAGAGTTGTGATTACCGGTATCGGCGTACTTTCCCCCGTGGGCAACGACGCCGCCACTTTTTGGGACAGTCTGACCGCAGGCAAATGCGGCATCGGGCCCATCACCCGTTTTGATACCACCGACTACAAGGTAAAACTTGCCGCTGAGGTCAAGGATTTCGACCCCAAATCCCTGTACGATAGCCCTGCCGAGGTGCGCCGTGCAGATAACTTCACCCACTATGCCATCGCTGCTTCCGACGAAGCCATTAAAGACAGCCAGATTCTGGAGTCGGGCATTGATCCCTTCCGTTTGGGTGTTTACGTCAGTTCGGGCATCGGCGGTATGCAGACCTTCGTCAACGAGACCTTGGCGTTGGACAAGAAGGGTCCCGGCAGAGTTTCCCCTCTGTTCGTTCCCAAAATGATCTCCAATATGGCGGCAGGCATGATCGCCATCCGCAACGGTGCAAAGGGTCCTACCCTGCCCGTAGTCACCGCCTGCGCTACCTCCGCCAACGCCGTTGGTGAGGCTTACCGCGCCATCAAGCACGGCTACGCCGACGCCATAATCGCGGGCGGCGCAGAATCCGCCATCGAGCCTTTGTCCATCGCGGGCTTTACCAATTGCAAAGCACTCCACGAAGGCGACGATCCTACCGCCGCATCCATTCCCTTCGACGCCCGCAGAAGCGGCTTCGTCATGGGTGACGGTGCAGGCGTGCTGGTTCTGGAAGAATATGACCGCGCCGTCGCCCGCGGTGCCAAAATCTACGCGGAGATTGTGGGCTACGGCAACACCTGTGATGCTTACCACATGACCTCCCCCGCGCCCGATGCCGAGGGTTCCTCGATGGCAATCAAATTGGCTGTGGAAGAGGCAGGCATCAATGCCGAGGACGCCGCTCGGATCTATGTCAACGCACACGGCACCTCCACCAGCATCAACGACAAGACCGAAACCCTCGCTTTCAAGAGAGTCTTCGGCGATGCGGCTTACGATCTGCACATCAGTTCCACCAAATCCATGACCGGACATATGCTGGGCGCTACCGGCGCAGTAGAGGCAATCGCTTCGGCACTGGCTCTGCGGGACGGCATCGTTCCTCCCACCGTGGGTTACAAGGAAGCTGACCCCGAATGCGATCTGAACTACACCCCCAACACGGCAGTCAAGGCAGATCTTACCTATGCCATCTCCACCAACCTGGGCTTTGGCGGTCATAACGCCGCTCTGGTGCTGAAGAAAGCGTAAGGAGGTATCCCTATGAATCTGGACGAAATCAAAACCATCCTTCCCCACCGTGAGCCGATGCTCCTGGTGGAAGAGGCAATTCTGAACGAAGACGGTTCTTCCACCGGTTACTACACCGTCAAGGGAACCGAATTCTTCCTGCAGGGACATTTCCCCGGCAATCCCATCGTTCCCGGCGTTATCCTCTGCGAAATGTGCGCCCAGTCTGCCTGCATCCTCTTTTCTGCAGATATGGCAGGCAAAACGCCCGTTTACACCGGCATCAACAACGTAAAGTTCCGCCAGCAGGTGAAGCCCGGCGACACCATCCGCTTCGACTGCAAGATATCCAAGCAGAAGGCTCCCTTCTACTGGATCGAGGGCACCGCTTCGGTGAACGGCAAGAAAGCCATGAGCGGCGAATTTTCCTTTGCCATCGTATAAATCGCTTGGGGAATTCTCTGCGCCAATGCGCTTCTGCGCTAATGCAGGAACATTCCCCCACAATCCAATTCACCCATCCAGACCGTCCCGCAGCAGTTGCCGGACGGTCTTTGCGCATGGAGGAACATATGCATCGTTTGCATCCCGACACGCTATGGTTGTCCGGCGTGATTTTCGACATGGACGGCACCCTCATTGACTCCAATCCCCGCTGGAGTCAGGTGGGATTTCGTTATCTGGAGCGGTACGGGCTGACCGCCCCTGAAGATTTTCTTTATCACGTTCACACGAGACCCGTTCCCGAACTGGCGGTGTATCTGCGGGAGACCTTTGGGCTGGAGGTGGAGCCGGAGGCGCTGTCCGCCGAAGTGGTCTCGCTGATGGACGGCTATTATCGCACCGAGGCCACCCCCAAAGCGGGCGTGGCTGATCTGATCCGACGGCTGGAGGCGGCGGGCATCCCCTACTGCGTGGCAACTGCCGCCGAGCGATCCCATGTGGAGGCGGGGCTTGCCTCGGTGGGCATCACGGGACAGCGGTTCATTCTGACCTGCACCGAAGTGGGCGCAGACAAGCGATCACCGACCGTTTATGAGCGCGCGCTGGAGCTATTAGGCAGTGACCGCGCCACCACCGCCGTGGTAGAGGATTCGCCCACCGCCATCGCCACCGCAAAGAAAGCGGGATTTTTCACCATCAGCGTTTACGACGACACCTTCCGCGATCGGGAAGAGGAAAAACGCCGCCTTGCCGACCTTTCGGTGGAGTCTTTGACGGAGTTGTCCTGCACGATGCTGCGCAAGGCGGAGCGTCAAACGCTCTAATCTGCCCAAAGCGCAAATTCTCATCTGTTCAAAAAACAAAAAAGCACCGCTCCTCTTGACAAGGGGAGCAGTTTGTGCTACAATAAGCCATACCGAACCGAATAACGATCAGGGGTGCTGTCAAAAGCTGAGACGAAAGCCTGCACAGGGGCTTTCGAACCCTTCACCTGATACGGATAATGCCGTCGTAGGAAGATCGTAATCTGTCAAAGCCTTGCCCGCCATGGGGAGGTCTTTGCCGTTATGACTCTGCACCGCTTATTCGGTGCGGAGTTTTATTTATTCGGAGGTGTTTTATGAAACACACAAACACACGCAAATTGGTCACCTCTGCGATCCTGCTGGCACTTTCTTTCGTGCTCAGCTTCGTCAAGATCGTAGACTTCCCTTGGGGCGGAGCGATCACCCTCTTCTCCATGCTCCCCATCTGCCTGGTCTCGCTGAAATACGGCATGGTCTGGGGCTTGGGATCCGCCTTCGCCTACTCCCTGCTCCAGCTTTTCCAGGATCTGGGTGAGGCGATGAGTTGGGGACTTGACGCCAAGGCATGGATCGGCATGATCCTCTTCGACTATCTGATCGCCTTCACCGTTCTGGGCTTTGCAGGCATTTTTCGCAGTCGCGGACGGACCGGAGCCGTAGCCGGCACCGCCATCGCCATCACCCTGCGCTACATTTCTTCCGTGCTGTCGGGTGCTGTGGTTTGGAAATCCATCGGTGAGGTCGCCTTCGGCTGGAGCTTTGAGAACACATGGCTCTACTCACTGGTCTACAACGGACTGTATATGCTCCCCGAACTTGTGATCACCGTGGTGGTGCTGGTGATCCTCAGTTCTCTCCCCCAGCTCAAGCGGCTGATGGCGCCTGAGGCGTAGCCCCACCAAGGCGCACCGATAGAGTGCTAATTTGTTCTGAGCCTTGGCTTCTGAGAGGAGGGGAAAAACATCTCGAAAGCCGAAGTTTTCTCCCTCTCCTTCGCAGCCGCCGCGTAGCGGCTGCTGCTCCTCTCTCCCGCTTCCTTGGCTCTTGCTTGAGCGTACATAGCAAACCGGGCGGCAAGTATTTGCCGCCCACAGAGTGTCGAAAAAGCCCCATACCATACCGAGGGAAGGGGAAAACCATCTCAAACGCCGAAGTTTTTCCCCTTCCCTCGGGCTCCCAACCCCTTTCCTTGGCTGGCGG
>JBJDZI010000092.1:0-9267 GCA_051867925.1 Eubacteriales bacterium | reverse complement strand
GGCGTTTGAGATGGTTTTCCCCTTCCCTCGGTATGGTATGGGGCTTTTTCGACAGACTGAGGGCGGCAAGTACTTGCCGCCCCTTTCAAAAGTTTTGGGAGTTCCAAAAACCCTTCTCAAAAAGGTTCTTGGTGGGGCGAAGCCCCAATAATCATCAATTCAATTTCAGCTGACCAACTTGTCTGCGTCCAGTTTTTTCACGAGGATGTCGGGAAGACGGGCGCAGAGGGCTTCGTGGAGTCCCGCTTGCTCGGTGATTTTGATCAGTTTGGCGTGTCCCGATGCGGTAGGCATTTTGCCGCCGTCGTGCAGAGTCAGTTTCTCGGAGCAGAGACAGTAGGTACCCACCCCCGCCGTTTTGCCGGGCAGGAAGCAACAGTCTTCTATCTCTTCCCATTTCAGAAGCAGGGGAGCGGAGAGAGGACTTTCGCAAAGGATACCGTCGCAAGTCAGCAGGAAGCTTCCCAGCCACTCCAGATTCTTCTGCCACAAAATCACCAGCTCCACGATCAGAGGCAGTGCCACCAGCGGCAACACCCACGCAAATCCGCCCCGTCCCACGATGGCACCGATCACCACCAGCACCAGAGCCAGCGCCAGCAGTCCCATGCATACAGATACCAGCTTGGTCAGCGACGGGCGCATTCTGCCGTGGGGCAGCTTAAAACCGTCAGAGGGGGAAAAAGAGCTCCTCGTCGGGAGCGGTGGGCGCACCGAACACGGGAAGACCGTCCTCCCAGCGCACGCGCTGCAGGAAGAGTCTGCGCCCGCCCCAGCCACTGCCGGATACGGGATTTCCGTGGTAAGCCATCCAGTCCTCGGAGCCGTCGGGGGAAGTGGTGAAGGAACAATGTCCGGGGCCGTAACAATATTCGTTTTTCTCGAATACGGGCGCGTCGAACTTTGTCCAGCATTCGGGATTCAGGGGATCGCTCCCCACAAGTTCCAACATACCGAGACAGTATTCGTCCGACCAGCTGCCCGATGCGGAGTACACGAGGAACACCTTGCCGTCACGGGCAAGGATAGCGGGGCCTTCGTTGATGGTGGGCAGACCGCCCGTACAGCAACGCTTTTCCCACTCGTACTCAGGCTCGGAGAGGAGTACGCGGGGGGAGTCGATGGTGGCGGCGTCCTTCATGTGGGCGATGTAGAGCTTCTGCGCCACATTCTCGTCGCCTTCCCAGCCCGACCAGATGAAGTAATGCTCGTCGTGATAGGCAAGGATAGTGCCGTCGATCGCCCACTTATCGGTTTCGTCGGCGATCTTGCCGATCATCTCGTACTCGCCGGTGGGGTCATCGGTCTTGGCACCCAGACAGTACATTCTGTGATTGTCATTGTTGCCGTCGTCTGCGGCGACGTAAATATACCACCGTCCTGCGATCCGATGCAGTTCGGGTGCCCAATATTCTTTGGAATACATTCCCTCGGCAGGGGCGCGATAGGAGACAGCACCCTCCTCCCGACGGATTCCGATGAGGGTTTCGCTACGGGTGACTGCCACGCCGTTTCCAATGCTGTAACAGTAGAGATAGGTATCTCCGTCGCGGATCACCCACGGATCGTCAGCACGCTGCGGAAGGGGATTATGATAGGTCTGCATAGAGACCTCCTTTCTTGCAGAATCTGCAATATTCTTGGTTTGATTATACCATACTCCGACGGATTTTGCAAGAGGAAATTTCGGAGAGTCATCCCCGCCGCCAACAAAAAAGCAGAAAACGAAGCCACCCCCGTTTTCTGCGTTATTTTTCATCGGTTCTGCCCAGGATATAGTCTGCCGACACGCCGTAATACTCGCACAGCGTCAGCAGATGGCGAATGGGAAGCTCGTTGGCTCCCCGCTCGTAGCGGGCGTACATGGTTTGGGAGGTTCCCAGCACTTCGGCAATCTGTTGCTGAGTCTTGTCGTGATCCTCCCGAAGGTCGCGGATGCGCTTGAGATAAGCTAAAGTCAACGGTATCTCTCCTTTTTGAACATTTTGTAAATATTATAGCAAGTAAATATGTTTACTATTGACTTTAGTAAACATTTGTACTATAATATTTTTAGTAAAATTATTTACTAATTTATTCACTAAGGAGAGATGTCAAATGCCAAAATGTTATGCTTGTCGATATTACCGATCGAGCGACAGAAAATGCGGGTATAAAGGATACCCGTCCTACCCGGACAAGGACTGCGATGCCGGTGAGTTCCAATCGGGCGGTGCGTGCTGCGGAAGCTGCACCTACTATTCCACGGAGAGCAGACGCTGTCTGCATAGCGGTAGCTCGAAATACCCTTACGACACCTGTGACGCCTACCGTTATTCCCGTAACTGATGCGTAGGGGGATAACATGCTGTTTGATCCATATCCTAAGTATCAAAACGGTTTGCCCGGGCACGACTGGGACATTATCAATCTGAAATTCGATCAAACGAATATTCAAATGATCGAAAACGATATTCTTGCACTGCTTCGCTATAGCCGTGAAACCAGCACGCAGCCCTATATTTCAGAAAGCTGGCTTTTTGAGCCTATTGGAGTTGCCGTTCTTTCAAACGAGAAGGTTGAACTTGCAAATCAATTCTATGATAAAATGAAAAGCAGCGGAAGCTGGATTTTATCCGTTACCGCCGAATATGTGTCTCTGACAAGGCTCCATACGATACATATTATTTTATCAGTTGTGAAAGAAATGCAGGGCGAGCCGGACGATCAGGAAAAGATTGAAACCCTTGCCAAGCGGATGGAGAGAAAGCAGATGCGAAGAGCGTCAACCCCAAGGGAAAATGATGTGCTGACCCTCATAGCCGAAATTCTTAAAGATAAAGATGCGGATATTGTGGGCGATATTTCTATATTCAAAATGAAGCAAAAGAAAGAGGTAAAATGAAATGGCATATGTAATAGTTGAAGTATTTGGAAACACAAGCTTTGGAGGTTATCTTGAGATAGACAATGGTGTGTCACATAAGCTTGAAGACGGAACGGTATTGGAAATTGAGAATGGTCCTCACATTTTTGAGATTAGCACGACCTCAAAGTTGTCGAGAGGAATGGGAAAATTTCAATCCAAACTATCCAGTATGACTTCCTCTTCAGGTGTAATTCTTGACACACTTGAGCAGCGGCAAATAAACAATAATCTCGGAGACAGTTGGGAATTTCAAGTCAGAGTAAACGAGGAACAAGCAGTTTTTCTTTCAATAAGATCTCAGGGTGATAAATTAGCCGCAGCACCCATGTACAAGGTAATTGATCCTGACGAAGAACAGCTTGCTGCGCTGAAAGAACATTTTGACGAAATACGCGCTGAACAGGAGCGTATTGCCAATACTCCAAGACGCAGTAAAAAAATGATTATCTGGGGCTTGGTTATGCTGTTCATCGGTGTAGTCATATCATTAAACGCCAGCGAACTATCATTACCACAGCTGGTAATATTTATAGGTGTCGGCGCAGTTGGACTGTTAATTTTCCTGTTAGGCATGAGGAAGAAAATACGGTGATTCAACGCATCGGCTAAATTATACTTCCGGCAATTCCCTTTATCGCCGCCGTCAAGGTTGGGTCTGATCCATCCATCGGGACTGTAACAGTCCCAAACCAAAAGCAGAGACACCGAAGATCGTTCGATGCCTCTGCTTTTAATTGTATTGACCAAAATTTTGATGTTGATGCATACTTATGGAATCAGAAAACCGCCGGAGTCCCGGCGGTTTCAGTTTGTCGATATACTATCACTTTAGACTGCCGTCAGCCCGGGAAATCCCCCATTTTATTGATACAATCAGCAAGATAGGTCAGTACAGCGATGCTGTCAATCGGAGCCAAAAAGCAGAAGCCATATGTGCTGAAGCCTTCCTCCTGACAGATTCGTAATTTTGCGCTCACTACATTGTTTGCGCAAATAAACCCAAGCATTCATCCGATACAGCCGTCTGTCTCGCCATCCGCCTTGACATTCTTGCCAAGTTATGCTACAATATCTCTATCAATTCTCAAGGAGCCGCCTATGAAGAAATTGCTCTCCCTGTTTTTGTCGGTCTGCTGTACCCTGCCCCTTGCCGCTTGTGGGTTCCAATCTGCAGATGCCGACTCCGCCTCCGACACCACCACCACCGCCTTCACCCATCCGCCCGTGACCGCGCCCGAACCTCTCACCGATGCTCAGCGGATGCTGACCGTCGGCAAAGACGGGTACATCTACAACGGACTGGGCGAGGAAGTGATCCTCCGCGGCATCAATTTAGGCGGCTGGCTTTTGCAAGAGACATGGATGTGTCCCGTCGTCGGCTCCGAGTGCAATCTGGACTCTATCAACCTGCTGAAATCCCGCGGGTTTACCGACGAGCAGATCCGCACCCTGTTTCTGTCCTACGCCGACAACTACATCACCGAGCGGGACATCCAAACCATCGCACAAACCAACATGAACTGCATCCGGCTTCCCTTTTGGTATCGCAATTTGATGGATGAAACTCTGCAGTTTTACACCGAGAATCACGATGACAATCCCGGTTTTCAACTGCTGGATCGTCTCATCGGCTGGGCGGAGAAATACGATCTGTATGTCATTCTCGATCTGCACGGTTGCCCCGGCGGACAGTCCACCGACCACTCCACCGGCACGCTGAATCAGAATAAGCTCTACACCGACGAGGCAAATCTCGACGCCATGCAGCGGCTGTGGGAAGCCATCGCAGAGCGTTACAAGGACAGCGGAACGGTTGCCGCCTACGACATCATGAACGAGCCGATGAACAACAACACCGAGGTGGAAAACGGCTGGGCGGCGGAAAGCGAGACCGCGCTGAAATACACCCACATGGTCTACGATCGGATGTATCATGCCATCCGTGCCATTGACGCAAACCATATGATCTCCATGGAGGGCATCTGGACCCCCGAATGCTTCCCCGATCCCATCGAGTGCGGCTACCAAAATCTTCTCTATCAACTTCATCTGTACGATCAGACCACGGATATGCTGACTCTGCGGGTGAATCAGCTTTGCGCAGTGCGGGAAAAATGGGGCGTGGCGGTCTATGCCGGCGAGTTCAACAACGGCGACAAACTCTACGCCGACGCCCTGAAGTTGTATCGGGACAACAAGATCAGTTGCACTGCCTGGACTTACAAAGTTTCCTACGATTATCTGGGCAACTGGTCGCTGTATCGGGCAAATATCACCCCCGCTGATCTTTCAAGCGATTCCTACGAGGAGATTCTGGAAAAGTGGGGCGAAGGATTGCAAACCGCCTCCAAAGGCTGGTCGGTCAATTCCACGCTGAAGGGCTGGCTGAGACGCTATTATCGATAAAACCGACCTCCCCCAATCAACGAAAACCACATTGATAAACGAAAGGAACACCTATATGATTGCTCTGCACAACCCCATTCACTCCGGCTGGTATGCCGACCCCGAGGCACGCTACTACGAGGGAGAATACTGGATCTATGCCACTCGCTCCCGCCCTTATCGGGAACAACTCAATCAGGATGCCTTCCATTCCAAGGACGGAAAGGTCTGGGAAAAGGTGGAATCCATCATCGCCATGGAGGATTTCCCCCACGTTTGGCAGGCGGTCTGGGCTCCCACCATCATTGAAAAGGAAGGCAAATACTATCTGGTCTTCGCCACCAACGACATCCAGAACGACGGGCAGGACGGCGGTCTGGAGATCGCGGTTTCCGACTCCCCCGCAGGTCCCTTCAAGCGGCATATGGACGGACATCTGGTGGGCAAATTCATCAATCGGGCGCAACCGATCGACGCGCATCTGTTCAAAGATGACGACGGCACCGTTTACCTCTACTACGGCGGCTGGGGACATTGCAACGTGACGGTGATGAACGACACCATGGACGGTTTCGTTCCCTTTGCCGACGGCGAGCTGTTCCATGAAATCACCCCGCCCGATTATGTGGAAGGTCCCTGTATGCTGAAAAAGGACGGCGTCTACTATTTCATGTGGTCTGTCGGCGGTTGGGGCAACGACTCCTATGGCGTTTGCTATGGACGCGCCGACTCCCCCTTGGGTCCTTTCCCCAAAGAGGATCAGATTCTACGCACCAACTACGATGTGGCGAAAGGCCCCGGTCATCACGGCTTCCTGCAGGACGCCTGCGAGCCGGATAAGTGGTACATCGTCTACCACCGCCGCCCCCTCTCCGAAACCGATTGCAACTCCCGTCAGGTCTGCATCGACGAAATGCACTTTGCCGCCGACGGCACCATCGAACGAATTCAAATGACAAAATGAATGGAATATATTGGGGCTTCGCCTCAAACCCACCAAGAACCTTTTTACAAAAAGGTTCTTGGTACTCCAAAAACTTTTGAAAAGAGCGACAAATCATTGCCGCCCGATTTTTGCTCAGCGGGAAAACTTCGAGCTAAGGAAAAAGGAGAGAGGTCTGAGAAGTGATGGTTTTCCCCTCCTCTCAGAAGCGAACGTTTTTTGAGAATAACCACTCTGTCGGAGAGCATTGGATTCCATCCTCAACTCATTCCATCACCAACTCACAAGGGCTGTTCCAAGCGATTCTCACGCCTGCAACAGCCCTTGAATTGGTTTATGCAATTTCCGATAGATTTTTCCCCAAAAACGGTCTTTACCCCGGCAACCGCACCGTAAAGGTACACCCGCAGTTGGGCGCGGACTGCATTTCGATGGTTCCGCCGCACAGAACCACCGCGCGGTGGGCAATGGAAAGTCCCAGTCCGTTGCCTTCGGCTTTGTGGGAGGTATCGCCCTGATAGAACTTGTCGAAAACCCGCGCGGCAGTGTCCTCGTCCATACCCGGTCCCTCGTCAATGACCTCCACCACGATCTGCTCCTTCTCTCTGCGGAGATTGATCCGCAGTTCGCTGTGATCTGGAGCAAATTTGATCGCATTGTTCAGCAGATTCCGCCAGACATGGGAGAGCAGTTCGGGTGAGCCTTCGTACTCAATGCTTTCCAGTTCGGGCGAGATGCACAGATCTTTCTTCACCCAAGCCCCTTCCAGAAGCAGGATCTCGCTTCTCAGTTGCTCGTCCAGTGAAAAGCGGGACTTGTCGGTAACGATGGTCTGATTCTCCAGCTTAGACAGCAAAAGCACGTTGGAAGACATTCCTGCCAGCCTATCCGACTCGGCAATGATGATGTCGATGTATTCCCGTCTCTGCTCCTCGGTCAGGTCATCGTTGTAAAGTTCGCGGGCAAATCCGCGGATGGAAACGATGGGCGTCTTGAACTCGTGGGAGAAATTGTTGATAAAATCCTTGCGGAAGATCTCGTTATGCTCCAGTTCTTCCACCATCAGATTGAAACTGACGATGAGCTGATTCAGCTCAGACTGCCCCTGTTGTTCAGGTATCCGCACCGAAAAATCGCCTTGTCGGATCTGTTTGGTGGCTTGCGTCAGTTTCTTCAACGGACGAAGCGTTCGGCTTGCCCAGAGCGCGATCAACACCATGGACAACACAACGGATAGTCCGATAGGCGACAAGATCAGCCATAGGATGGGCATCTTTCGGATAGGTTGGATGTGCGCCGCATAACCAAAGATGAAAACGGAACTTGCCAGCAATCCCGAAAGGAACAGAACGATCCATGACACGCCCACCAGCACAAATCGGAAGGTGCGCATTTTCCGCTCCGGCTTACATCCGGAGCGGAGCGTTTGGTTTTTCTGATTTTTCTTCATATAAAAACCTCACCGCGGCTTTACTTGGAATAGACTGCTTTGTAACCCAGCCCGCGCATGGTGATGATCTGAAAATCGGGGCTGTCGCGGAATTTATCCCGCAGACGGTTGATGTGAACATCCACCGTCCGCTCGTCGCTGGAGGAATCCATATCCCAGATTTCGTCCATGAGTTGGCGGCGGGTAAAGATCTTGTTCTGATAGGACAGCAACTTGAACAGCAGAAGAAATTCCTTCTGCGGAAGTTCATACCGCTTGCCGCCTGCCATCACGGTATAACTGTTGTAATCCAGCACGGTATCACCCACGGTCAGTTTCTTCTCGGACACGATGCGGGAGCGCCGGAGCAGGGCGGCGATACGGAGCAGCATCTCCTCTTCGTCCACGGGTTTGGTCATGTAATCGTCGGTTCCGATGATGAAGCCACGCTTTACGTCGGAGGGAGTCTCGCGGGCGGTGACCATCAGAATGGGCAGATCACTTCCGCCATCCCGCAGTTCTTTCGTAAAGGCAAAGCCGTCCATTCTGGGCATCATCACGTCCAGCACCACCAGATCCACGTGCTTCTGATCCATCAGCTCCAGTGCATCCAGACCGTCCTTGGCAGTATAGACCGAGTAGCCGTTGCGCTCCAACACCGTCTGCATCAGACGACGTGCGTGGGGATCATCTTCCACAACTAATATATGAAACATCAATTATCACCTCGCCCATAGGATACACCCCAAATATAAACTCTTTGTGAACTAATAAAAATATTCACAAAAATCCCTCTGATTTCATATTGGGTTCACAAAACGAGGATACAATCGAAGCAGAAATCAATGAGCGGACAAAAATCCGCAAGGAGAAAGCCATGCGATTTATGGAAAAACTTTCCCGCTTCTTTATGGGGCGGTACGGGATTGATTCCCTTTACACGGCACTTACCGTCATCTGCTTTGCGCTGATGATCGCGAATTTGTTCATCGGCTCGCTGATCATCACGGCGATCGTTTTTGCTCTGCTGATCTGGGCTATGTATCGTTCTATGTCCCGCAACATTCCCGCAAGACGGCGGGAAAACGAGATTTGGGTGAAAATCTGGAAGAAGATTACCTTCGGAAAAGGTCCTGTCCGCAACTACACCCCTTACGACAACAGTTACAGTGCCTACGGCGGTTATCAGAATCCTAACGGCTACGGAAGTCAGAGCGATTACAGCGGCTTTGGCGGGCAGTCTGCGCCGCCCAAGAGAAAGAAGGGCAAGCTGAAAACCGACAAGGATCACTGCTTCCGCATCTGTCCCGGATGTCGCGCCAATATTCGTCTGCCCAAGAAAAAGGGCAAGCACACCGTGGTCTGCCCCGCCTGCAAGTGCCGCTTTGAGGTGAAGATTTAGTGTTCTATTGGGGTTTTGCCCCGCCAAGAGACACCAACAGAGGGTTTGATCTCGAAAATCGTTCGTATCCTGAGGGAGGGAGAAACCATCGGGGACGCAAAAGTTTTCACCCTCCCCTCAGACTCTTCTCCCACTTCCTTGGCTCCGCCGAAATATGATTCATAGGCTTTGACTTCGTCGAAATCAATCCATATCGCATT
>JBJDZI010000091.1:0-1951 GCA_051867925.1 Eubacteriales bacterium | reverse complement strand
CCGCCTGCATTGCAATCGCCGTCTGCACCCTCACGTCAACGCCCAAGCCTTCCAGGACATCCGCCACAGCCAGCGCATTCATGGTAGTACCGAGCATACCGATGTGATCGGCTCGGGTACGATCCATCGCCCCGCTGGAGCGACCTCTCCAAAAATTCCCGCCGCCTACGACGATGGCGATCTCCACGCCGAGCGCCGCCGCGTCACGGATACTTTTACAAATATCGGTGATGACATCATAATTAAGGCCGAATTTTTTATCGCCCGCCAACGCCTCACCGCTTAATTTCAGCAATATTCTTTTATACTTGGTTTGCATCTGGTCCCAATCCTTTCCGAAGTACAGCATTTCCACACCGATTACTACTCATATTTATTCTATTTTACAACAACTTGAGATTGATGTAAAGTAGTATTCGGAATTTTAACGGCATTTTCACAATTGTCTAAATTGCAATATCAAATCGGACAGAATGGAAAATGTCATTAGACGAGCGATAATCGAAGATTTTACGGGGAAGATGGTTGATCCAGGCTTCCACGCGTGCAATGGCGGGATCCGGGATATCGTCAAAGTTTGTTCCCTTGGGAAAGAAGCGACGGATGAGAGAATTCTGCTTCTCGTTCGTGCCGCGTTCCCAAGCGCTGTATGGGTGCGTATAATAGATTGCTGTTTCTGGCAATTGCTCGGTCAGCCGCGCAAATTCACTGCCGTTGTCGCTGGTGATCGAACGGAACAGGCGGGAAAAGCTGTCCCCATACCGCTCCTTTAACTTGTTCAGCCCTTCTCCCACCGCCTCAGCAGTACGGGACTTGATCTTGATGATATGGCAGATACGGCTCATCCGGTCATCGATCGTCAACAAGGCCGCTGAGGATTCGGAACAGCCAAGCACCGTATCAATTTCCCAATGGCCAAAGTTCTCCCGACTGCTCGCCTCCTGCGGTCGATCTTCGATGCTCATGCCGTAAAGACGCTTGTTTCGGCGGTTTAGCTCGGTTTTTTGTTTTCTTTTTACGCGCAGAAGAAGATCGATATTCCGCACGTTCAGCAGGCGTTGGTCGATGTAGTTGTATAGGGTTTTGGTGCAAACGGTAACTGCAAACCGCCCCTCCCGCTTTGCTTTGCCGCAAATCGCGTCAGGAGACAGTTTATCCTCAAGTATAGCCTTTTCCGCATATTCGATGAAGTCGTGTGCCTGAATGAGCTTTAGCGGCGGACGGCTGTTTTGGCGGTTTTGTTCGTAAACCCGCTGACCGGCGTCCCAAAAATATCGGCGATATGGTCGCAGCTCGTTGTCTATCTGATCCACTGTACCTCGAGCGAGCTCGAGGTACAGTGTGGAGCGCGCGATCCCGACCTCTTTCGCAATCTTCGTCTTTGGCAGACCCTGCCGCAGCAATATTTCTATCTGCGCACGTTTTTCCCTCGTCAGGTGTTGGAATTTCCTTTGTTTTGTGGTATACTGTTCCCGAATCATAGCAGACCTCCGTGGCTTTTTGTTGTGTGGTGACTTCAATTATACCACGTCTGCTATGATTCTCTTTATGTGTCCGAGTTCATTTTACCATGAACCCTACATAATCAACAAAGGGTTTTAACAACTTTTTGTTGCGATTCCGACTATAATATGGTATACTAATTTTATTAGCGTCATCGATGTGGAATCAGACGGATAAGCAGAAAACGACGATCATACCGGATGGATCACCTGCCGCACAACGGCACCCGATGATACTGTCTGAAAACGAGGGAGGATTGTTTTGCGGATATTAGGAATCGACCCCGGATATGCCATTGTGGGATACGGTATCATCGAATACCGTAACAATCGGTTTACCACCATTGCCTACGGCGCTATTACCACTCCCGCTGAAATGGACTTTAATCATCGTCTGAAAGAAATCTATCAGGATATGTGTCATCTGTTGGACGTTTACAAGCCCGAAC
>JBJDZI010000090.1:0-9448 GCA_051867925.1 Eubacteriales bacterium | reverse complement strand
TCTTTGAATAACTTCCTTTTCTTTTTGGTTCACATCATTTTAGCACATACATTTTCAAAAATTCTTTCCTCAATTCTCGTTGAAATGCTTGCCATCACTTTCAAATTGCGGATTTTTCGGAAAAATGAGCGATGACACTTGCAAGATCGGCAAA
This sequence comes from Eubacteriales bacterium, assembly GCA_051867925.1. Classification (GTDB taxonomy): domain Bacteria; phylum Bacillota; class Clostridia; order Oscillospirales; family CAG-272; genus CAKSQF01. Next base: position 9,294 of record JBJDZI010000090.1, on the reverse strand, counting down.
ACTGTGGTAAAATAGGAAAGTAGTTTTGAACCAAAGGAGACAACTATGTCATTTGGAGTTCCCGATTATATTTTCCGCGACTTTTTGGCTGTCACCCCGGAGTTTTTGACCTCGCTGGGGGTGAAGCTGGTGATCTGCGATATTGATAACACCATCGCGCCCTACGAGGTGGCGGAGCCCGATGCCGTCATCGGCGCATGGTTTGACGCCATGAAGGCGGCAGGTATTCGCTTCGTGTTTGTCTCCAACAATCACTCGGAGCGTGCCGATCTCTTCAATCAAACGCTGGGGCTTTCCGTCTACGCCAACGCCAAAAAGCCGCTGACCGGCGCGCTCACGCAGGCACTTTGCGATGCAGGACTTACGCCTGCCGACGGCGCGTCGCTGGGCGATCAGATCTTCACCGATGTGCTGGCGGGGCAGTTCAGGGGGCTGAAGACCATACTGGTGCCGCCGATTAAGGACAAGACCAATTTTTTCTTCCGTACGAAGCGATTTTTGGAGCGTCCTTTCATTGCTTCCTATTTCAGAAAGCACCCCGACAAGGATCTGCAAGCCTATTGGAATCTGAAAACGAGAAATCTGAAGGAGACGGCGAAATGAGCGCACAGTTTGGCCCCAGCGGCAACTCCCAGTCCTTCTACAACGAGGGCTTCAAGCACACCTATCAGTCCCCCGCGTGGCTTGCCGCAAGAGGGCTGGACGCCTACGAATACTCCGCGGGCAACGGCATTACGGGCGGCATCGCCACCTTTGAGAAGATCGGCGAAGAGGCGCAAAAGCACGGGATCCGGCTTTCCTTCCACACACCTTATTTTATCTCCCTGTCCGGAGTAGACCCCGAAAAGCGGCTGAAGAGCATCGACTATATTGCAAAATCCATCACCGCTGCCGAGGCGATGGGTGCCGACACCGTTGTGATCCACGCAGGCTCCGCTTCCAAAATCAGCCGCGACGAGGCGGTCTGTCTTGCGAAAGATACGATGTTCAAGGCGCTGGAGGCTCTGCCCGATACGAAAGTGCGGTTTGGCATTGAGACGATGGGGAAACAGAATCAGCTCGGCACGCTGGAAGAGGTGTTGGAGATCTGCGCGCTCTCTCCGCGGCTCTGCCCCGTGGTGGACTTTGGACACATGAACGCCCGCAACATGGGTGGACTCTTCCCTGCCGCCGACGATTACCGCCGCGTGTTTGATCTCATCGGCAAGACGCTGGGCTACGAGTACGCCGACCGTCTCCATTGTCATTTTTCCAAGATCGAATACACTGCCGCAGGGGAGAGGCGGCATCTGACCTTTGCCGATACGGTATACGGTCCCGATTTCGAGCCTTTGATGGAGGCAATCGCCCGTGACGGTTACTCGCCCCGCATCATTTGTGAGTCCGCAGGGACGATGGCAGAGGATGCGCTGACGATGAAGCAGTATTATCAGAAACTCATGACGGGCGAGCGGTAAAACACACTATTGATTGATATGGAGGCATTTTGATGAACAGAAAAGACAAACTGTTGGCATCCCTCCCCAACGAAGCGGATGCGATGCTGATAACCCACAAGAAAAATCAATTCTATCTGACCGGGTTCGACTTTGACGACGGTTATGTGCTGGTGACCCGTGAGCAGTCCTACTTGCTCACCGATTTTCGCTACATTGAGGCGGCAAAAGCAGAGACCGATCCTGCATTCACCGTTGTGATGATGGAGAACGATCCCAAGCCGCTCTTTGCCGATCTGCTTGCCAAACATCGGGTGAGGACCGTTGCATTCGAAGAAAGCCACGTTTCGGTTGCCGATCTTGCCGCGCTGGAAAAGCTGCTTTGCGGCACTCGTCTGATTCCTTCCGGCAGCGTAATAGAACAGCTTCGCATTTGCAAGGATCAGAGTGAGATCGACAACATGATCGCCGCACAGCGGATCGCCGAGCAGGCATTTGAGCACATTCTGGGCTACATTACCCCCGACCGCACAGAGCTGGATATTGCACTGGAGCTGGAGTTTTTCATGCGCTCCCACGGTGCCAAGGCGACTTCCTTTGATACGATTGCCGTATCCGGCACCGCCTCTTCCCGCCCTCACGGCGTTCCCCGCCCTGTCAAGCTGGAAAAGGGATTTTTGACCATGGATTTCGGCGCGCTCTACAAGGGCTACTGTTCCGATATGACCCGCACCGTTGCCGTGGGTATCTGTACCGACGAAATGCGTAAAGTCTACAACACGGTTCTGGAGGCGCAACTGGCGGCGTTGGATGCATACGCCGTGGGCAAGACCGGTCACGAACTGGACGCAATGGCACGGCGGATGATCTACGATGCGGGCTACGAAGGCTGTTTCGGTCATGGGCTTGGTCACGGCGTGGGAATGGATATCCACGAAGCACCGCGAGTCAAGGAAAATCATCTGATCCCCATGGCACCCGGACACGTGGTGACCTGCGAACCCGGCATTTATCTGGAGGGACGGTTCGGCGTGCGAATTGAGGATATGGTGGTCTTTACCGAGAATGGCATCCAAAATCTGACGCGTTCCCCCAAGGAACTGATCGTTCTGGATTGACGCTTTCCCGTCAGTCTGAAAAATTTTCCCCGAAATTTTCGAAAATTTTCATTTTTTTTGAAAAAAGGACTTGCAAAATGAGCAAGATTATAGTACAATAGATGCGATAAACAATACTTTGGAGGTATAAATAATATGGCAGCAATTACAGCCGGCGATTTCAGAAACGGCGTAACGTTTGAATACGAAGGAAAGGTCATGCAGGTTATCGAGTTCCAGCACGTCAAACCCGGTAAGGGCGCAGCGTTCGTTCGCACCAAGATGAAGAACGTCATCACCGGTTCCGTTACCGAAACTTCCTTCAACCCTACTGCTAAGTTTGAAACCGCTTACGTTGAGCGCAAGGATATGCAGTATCTGTACAACGATGGCGAACTTTACTACTTCATGGATCAGGAAACCTTCGATCAGGTTCCGATCAATGCAAGCGTTCTGCCCGACTCCTTCAAGTTCGTGAAGGAAGAAATGATCTGCAAGCTTCTGTCCTACAAGGGCAGCGTGTTCAGCGTTGAGCCCCCCACTTTCGTGGATCTGGAAGTAACCGAGACCGACCCCGGTTTCGCAGGCAACACCGCAACCAACACCCTGAAGCCCGCTACTCTGGAGACCGGTGCTGAGATCAAGGTTCCCCTGTTCATCAACCCCGGCGAAAAGATTCAGATCGATACCCGTACCGGCGAATATCTTTCCCGTTCCAAGGGCTAATGATGACAAACGGCTACCCTTCCCGGGCAGCCGTTTTCGATAGAACGATATTTTGGAGGTAATTATGACTATTTCTGAAAAAGTTGCATATCTGAAGGGTCTGATGGAAGGTCTTTCCATCCCCACCGACACGCCCGAAGGCAAGGTGCTGACCGCTATGGCAGATATCCTCTCCGACATGGCACTGACCTGCGAAGATCTGGAAAAAGAAACCGCCCGCCTCGGTGACTACGTCGAGGAACTGGACGAAGACCTGGGTGACGTCGAGGAATATCTCTTCACCGAAGAGGACGACGAAGATGAGGAATCCGAGGAAGACGAAGAGGACGTAGACGACTTCTTCGACGAGGACGACGAGGAAGAGTCCGACGAGGACATCTATGCGCTGGAATGTCCCTCCTGCGGCGAGACCATCTATCTGGATGAATCCCTGCTGGACGAGACCGACATTCTCTGCCCTGCTTGCCACGAGCCTATCTCCTTCGACATCGAAGAAGAAGACGAGGAAGTCGAAGATCCCGATACGACGGATGCCGTTCCCGAATGCGAAAAGCCCGCATTCAACTACGAGTCCAGCGACTGATTTTCGTTTGATCGGAACTCGGGGCGATCAGCCCGCAATATTGCAATATTTCAATGAAAGAATGCCGAGGCGCAATGCTTCTCGGCATTCTTTTTTGCAATCTGAGCGTGCGTTCAAGCGGAACGCGCGCATCACTCAACCTCTCAGGGCATCAATGGCGACTTTGTAATCGGCTTTTCCGAAAACGGCGGAACCTGCAACCAGCACGTCTGCGCCCGCTTCGATACACAGCGAAGCCGTTTCGGCATTGATCCCGCCGTCCACCTCAATCTCAAAGTAAAGTCCCATCTCTTCGCGCAGGGCGGCGAGGGCGCGGATCTTGTCAAGTGCATCAGGCATAAACTTCTGCCCGCCGAATCCCGGCTCTACCGACATCACCAGTACCAGATCGCAGAGAGACAGATAATCTCGGATCGTCTCCACGGGCGTGGCGGGCTTGATGGAAAGTCCTGCGGCGATCTTGCGGTCTTTGATGGCATTCAGCGTCTCTGCCACCCGATCGGTCGCCTCTGCGTGAATGGTGATCAGGTCTGCACCCGCTTTGGCGAAATCGTCCAGATAGCGGATCGGCTCGTTGATCATCAGATGCACATCAAAGGGGAGCGCGCAGATTTTTCGCACGCAACGATACACCGGTGCGCCGAAGGAGATGTTGGGGACAAACGCGCCGTCCATCACATCGATGTGAACCCATTCTGCACCGGCTGTCTGAATGGCGGTCATCTCCTCTCCAAGGCGGGAGAAATCGGCAGACAAAATTGAAGGTGAAATTTTTACCATAGTCAAAAACCTCTCATATTTCACACGAATACGGAAATACTTAGAAACAGAGTCGGTCAAAAACGGCACGCGCACTGACTGCGTGCTCCACCGAGCGTGGGAACCAACATCCGTTTTTGCCATACAATAGAAGCAGGCAGACAAATGAAAATTCGGCAATCCGACCAACAGGGAACGCAAAATCAAAGGACGTAAGATGAGCTGCACGTTGGTACTGTCTTGCCTGTCGGAATAGCCATACCAAGCGGTATGGCTATTCTTTTTGCCTTCGGTCAGTCCTTGATCAGCACGCAGACTGCGTGTGCCGCCATGCCCTCTCCTGCACCGGTAAAGCCCAGTTTCTCTTCGGTGGTGGCTTTCACGTTGACCCGTTCGGGATCGGCGCAGAGCACATTTGCCAGATTCGCCCGCATCGTCGCAATATACGGCGAGAGCTTCGGCGCTTGTGCAATGACGGTGGCGTCGATATTGCCGATACGATAGCCGTGCTCCTTCATCAGTTCACAGACCTCTGCGGCAAGAATGAGACTGTCCGCGTCTTTGAAGCGGGAATCAGTATCGGGAAAATGCTTTCCGATATCTCCCAGCCCCAGCGCGCCGATCACGGCATCCATTACCGCGTGAGTCAGCACATCCGCATCGGAATGTCCCAAAAGCCCCCGCTGGCAAGGGATGGGGACACCGCCCAGAATCAGCGCACGTCCCTCTGTCAGGCGGTGTACATCGTACCCGTGTCCGATTCGCAGATCATTCATCGGAATGCTCCTCCATCTCTCGCTGATGCAGGATCGCCTCGGCGATCAGCAGATCCACCGGAGTAGTGATCTTGATATTCTCGTAGCCGGTATCCACCAGTTTGGTGGAAAATCCCGCGTGTTCTGCCACCTCGGTATCGTCGGTGCCGAGGAACTTGTCTTTCGATGCGGTATAAATGGAAGCACGGAAGAGATTGGCGTAGAAAACCTGGGGAGTCTGCATCAGCCAAACGGTTTTTCGATCGATCGTGCGGTCGATCATGCCGGAAATACTTACGACCTTCACGCTGTCCTTGGCGGGAGCGGCGGCGGCGGCGGCTTTATAATCGTAAGCCGCCAGCACCACTGCTTTGATCTGCGCGGGAGTGATCAGCGGGCGGGCGCCGTCGTGGATCGCCACATGATCCGCCTTGTCGGGAACCATTTCGAAACCGCGCAGTACCGAATCCTGTCTGGTCTCTCCGCCTTCGACTACCTGCGTGACCTTCTGAATACCGTATTCTTTGATCAGCGCGGGGTATAATGGGATCTCGTCGGCTTTGGCAACGATGATGATCTCGTCGATATATTCGGATGCATCCAGTGCTTTCAGACTGTGGACGATGATGGGTTTCCCGCAGAGTTTCATCATCTGCTTGGTGGTATTTGACGCCATTCTGCTTCCGGATCCTCCTGCCAGGAGGATTGCAGCGGTGTAATGCCCTTTCCCAAGCGCAGTTCGGACGACTTGTGAGATTTTTTCAACGATTGGCATAGACTTGCTCCTTTAGTTTAAAATCTGATAGGTTCCGTCGGACAAAGCCACTACGGAAGTGGAATAAAACGCCTCCAGCGCGCGTATCATGGAAAGCGTATCGGACGTGCCGCCCGTCTCATAGCAGGAGTGCATGGCAAGCTGTGCCAAACCGATATCCACGGTATTCAGCGCCAGTTTGGTGTTGGAGATATTGCCCAGCGTAGAGCCGCCCGCCATATCCGAACGGTTGGCAAACACTTGGGTGGGAACGCCCGCTTTCTCACAGATCCGGCAGAACATGGCGGCACTGAGCGCATCGGTAGTGTATTTCTGATTGGCGTTATACTTGATCACGACGCCGCGATTCATTTGTGGAGCATTCTGAGGATCGGAAAGTTCGGGATGGCAGGGATGCACCGCGTGTCCGTTGTCGGCGGATACCATCATAGAAGAAGGAAGCCAGCGATGGAGCGCCGCCGCGCTCATCCCCAGAGCCTCTCCGATCAGATCCACCGTGTCGGTGAGGAAGGTGGATGCCGCGCCCTGACGGGAGGTACTTCCCGTCTCTTCATTGTCAAAGACGGCAAGCATCTGAATGTGACTTGCAGGTTTCACCGCCAAAAACGCCTGCAAAGATGCAAAGGCGCATTGCAGATTATCGATCCGCGGGCTGGCAAAGAATTCGTCGTTCAGACCGAATACGGTACCGGGGGTGCGATTGTACAAATACAGATCACTGCCCAGCAGGTCTTCCACCGTGCAAACTGCCGCGGCGGCGACTAACTCCTGCAGTTTTCCTGCCGACTCTGCTTCTCCGATCAGCGGAAAAGTGTCACAGGCGGGACTTAATTTGTAACCGTCGTTGACGGCACGGTTTTGATGGATGGCTACGTTGGGGATGATGGCAAGGTCCCGATCCAGCGTCACCGTCTTCGAAGTGATCCCATCCTGCGTGCGGACGATGGCGCGTCCTGCGATGGAAAGCGGACGGTCAAACCACGATGAAAGGATTGTACCGCCGTAGCGTTCAGTATTCAGTTTCAGCGTGCCGCCTGCGCCGTTAACCTCTGCGTGATATTTCAGTTTGAAGGTAGGGGAATCGGAATGGCTGGCAACGATCATCAATCCACAGGGGGTGACATCGGGCAGGCGGAACGCAATGATGGATGAACCGTTGCGGGTCAGATAATAGTTGCCGCCGGGCGTCAGTTCACAGCGGTACGCCTCAGACAGCGGAAGAAAGCCCGCGCTTTGCAGGCGGGATGCGATTTCGTCCACCGCATGGAACGCGGTGGGAGCGGCAGCGATAAAGTCGATCAGCTCTTTGGTTGAAGCAATCTGTTTCTCTTTCATAATGACCTCCGTCAGGATGGGGACTGCGACCTCCCGTCCGGGTCGCTGAATCTTGATATGTATTTATTGTAGCACAAAAGCAAGAAATATGCAACCCCTTCGGCGTGTTCACAAAAAATATAATTTACGCTCAAAAAAAGTTAACGCTATTTTCGCAAATTAGTCTATTTTCGACTTGATTTATTTTCAAAATGTGTTATAATAAGTAAGAACCGATAGAATACATTCGAAACTGTACGAAAGAGGTAGAATAATGAAAAAATTATGTATATTCCTTTGTCTTCTGTTGCCGCTGTTTCTCTTTGCGGCTTGCTCAGACGATGGTCAAACACCCGACACGACCGACGATAGCACGATTACTGCCGGAATCAGAATTGATGCGGGCGATACGGTTACCATTGGCGTCAACGAGACAAAACAGCTTTCCGCACTGAATCGCAGTGATAACAACAAAACCACCGTTATCTGGTCGTCCTCTGATCCTTCCGTCGTATCCGTAGATTACAGCGGCTTGCTGACCGGCATTTCCGACGGAACCGCTACAATCACTGCAACCACTCCTGACGAGGCGCACACGGCTACCTGTAAGGTAACCGTATCTTCGGTTTTGACGAACATTGTCTTTGAAACGTCCAATGTCACGATGGAGAAAGGTACTGAAATCACGCTGAACCCCATTCTCACGCCTGCCAACATCACCAATGTTGCTCTGACATGGATGTCCGATAATCCCAAGGTTGCCACCGTTACCGACGGCGTCGTCAAGGCAGTAGGCAACGGCTCCACCTCGATCATCGTCAGCGATGAAAGCAATCTGCACACCGCCGTTTGCACCGTCACCGTTACCACCACCGTAACCGGTGTGTCGCTGGATATAGGCTCTGATATCATTCAGCTTAACAAGGGCGAAAGCCAAACGCTGATCGCAACGGTATCTCCCGCAGATGCAAGCGATCTTTCTGTGACTTGGACTTCCTCCAACCCCGATATCGTTGAAGTTTCCGCTTCCGGCACCATCACTGCCAAAGCAGGCGGTGCGGCAAACATCACCGTAACCACGGCAAACGGTCTCTCTGCAACTTGTAATGTGGTTGTTAAATCGCCCGTTGAAGGCATTACGCTGGATCAGACTGAAGTTACCATCGGTGTGGGCGAGACCTTGCAGCTGATCGCTACCATCAGCCCGATCGATGCCAATCTGCAAGATGTGATTTGGGGCTGTTCTGATCTGTCCGTAGTCAATGTTGACAATACCGGTGCCCTGCTGGGTCTGAAGACAGGTACCGTTGAAGTCACCGTAACCACCATCGACGGCAATCTGACCGCTACTTGCACGGTAACCGTCATCAATGCCGTGACCGAGATCAGCTTCGACGCTCCGAGCGGAGAACTGGAACTGGGCAAGATGATGCAGCTCATCCCGATCCTGACTCCCGAAGATGCTGACACTCCCGTTTTGACCTGGACGTCTTCTAATCCTGCCGTCGCTACGGTTGACGAATACGGCAAAGTAACATCGCTCGCACTGGGTGAGACCACCATTACCGTGACCGCTTCCAACGGCGTGAGCGCAACCTATACGCTGAAAGTAGTTGAACTGGAGATCAAAATCGAAAAGATCATCATAGAGCCAATCCTGTCCGTAAAAGTGGCGCGTAATTTCACCATTGGCATCTCTCTCCTGCCCACCAACTGCACCGAGGGCTATGTCATCACTTCCAACGATCCTACAATGATCCGTGTCAATTCCGACGGTTCGCTGACTCCTTTGAAGGAAGGCGTAACCACCGTCATCGGGTCTTCCAAGAGCGGGGCCGTCAGTGCTACC
>JBJDZI010000089.1:0-42238 GCA_051867925.1 Eubacteriales bacterium | reverse complement strand
GCCGAAGTTTTTCCCCTTCCTCCAGACCTCCAACCCCATTCCTTGGCTGGCGGCTATCTAAATTTATAGTTTATCGACAGTCTGAGGGCGGCAAACACTTGCCGCCCTTCTGTCACAGTATCGTAAGTTTCCCAAGAACCTTCCTGCAAGAAGGCTCTTGGAAACTTCGGGCATAGTCCGGTAGACCTTACGCTTCGTTGAATGCTACGAATGCCTTATAGGTCATAAAGAGGTCGGCTTTTGAGATCACTTCGTAGGGGGCATGCATGGAGATTACGGGAACGCCCAAATCCACTACGTCAATGCCCTTTTCTGCGATATAGACTGCAACGGTTCCGCCGCCGCCCTGGTCTACCTTGCCCAGTTCGCCGGTCTGCCAAGTGATCTTTGCATCGTCGAAGATCTTGCGAACGTAGCCTACGAACTCTGCGGTGGAGTCGTTGGTGCCGTTCTTACCGCCGGAGCCGGTAAATTTGGTCATCACTACACCGCCGTTGAGATAGCAGGTATTGCGGCTTTCGTAAACTTCGCCGAAATTGGGATCGAACGCTGCGTTAACATCTGCAGACAAACACTTGGAGTTGTGACGGACGATGTACTCGTTCACGCTGAGAGAAGCGGAAAGCTGTGCGATCAGGTCGGTGAAGACGCTGGACTTCATACCGGTAGCGCCGCCGGAGCCGGTCTCCTCTTTGTCTGCAAGGATGACCATCAGCGTGTTCTTAGGCTCCTCAGCCGCCAGAATTGCGGTGAGCGCAGGGTAAGAGCAAACGCGGTCGTCGTGACCGTAACCGCCGATCATGGAGCGGTCGAAGCCGATGTCGCGGCTCTTGAAGGCGGGAACGATGGACAGCTCGGCGCTGATGAAATCGGATTCCACGATGCCGTACTTCTCGTTGAGCAGTTTGAGCAGAGCCAGCTTGATGTCCTTACCGTCGGCAAGAGGCTTGGAACCGATGAGGATGTTCAGCTTTTCACCGGGAATTGCGCTGCCCAGATTGTGGCTCATCTGATCCTTTGCAAGGTGAGGGAGCAGATCGTTGATGTAGAATACAGGATCGGTCTCTTCTTCGCCGATGACGATGTCGCAAAAGCTGCCGTCGGCACGGACGATCCGTCCGTGAATGGCAAGGGGAGTTGCAACCCACTGATACTTCTTGATGCCGCCGTAGTAGTGCGTCTTGAAGAAGCCCATGTTGCCCTCTTCATAGACGGGATGCTGCTTCAGGTCAATACGGGGAGAGTCGATATGAGATGCGGCAATGCGAATGCCCTTTTCCATAGACTCGCTGCCGATCACGAACAGGATCAGTTCTTTGTCGCGGTTGTTATAGTAGAATTTATCGCCTGCTTTCACGGGCATCCCAAAGGTATAAGGCTTGAAATCGCAAGCCTCTGCCATCTGGATGGAGTTGAGAACGGCTTCCCGCTCGGTCTTACAGATGTCCAGATAGGTCTTGTAGCCCTCTGCGTATACGTTCATTTCTTCTTCTGCCTGCTCGTCCAACACCTCGTAAACGTTTTTGCGGGTGTACAACAATTTGTCCTGCAGTGCTTTGATTTCTTCAGGTGTCATTTTGTTCCTCCACTTGGTAGTATTCTTTATATTTCTCAACCATTCCCGCCACCTTTTTAACATAATTTTCGGTCTCGGGATATGGAATATGAACAAGTTTTCCGTCCTTGCAGTAGTTCTCGTCCTTCAGCCATTTGGAAACGGCAGTGGGACCTGCGTTGTATGCGGCAAACGCCACCTCCCAATCGCCGAAGCGATCGTACATACGGGAGAGATAATACGTACCGTAGCGGATGCTGATCTGCGGCTCAAAGAGGGCATCTGCATCGTATGTCTCGCCGAGATAGCCCTGCATCTCTGCAAAGGTGGCGGGCATCATCTGCATCAGACCCCGCGCACCCACCGAGGACACGGCGTCGGCATCAAAATTGCTCTCGCAATAGATGACGGCATAGATCACCGACACCTCCACACCGAATTCCTTCGACGCGGCTTCCACGTAGTCGGCGTATTTGAGTTTTTCAGGATGCTCCTCGTCTTTGGGAAAATAGCGGCTTTCGTCGATCCATTCCACGGTGTTGTGGATCCGCGACAGAAGCAAAGTCAACGTAACTGCCACCAGCAGAATCAGTCCTGCACCGAACAGCCAATTGATGACAGAGTGGGCGGTCGATCTGCGTTTAGCCATTTTTCAGTTCTCCAATGATGCGATCCACCTGCTCCGATACCGATGATACACCGTCGTTGCGGATCAGGTAATCGGCACGTTTTTCAAAAAACTCGTCGGTGTGCTGATGGCAAAAGCGTTGCAGAGCCGCGGCACGGTCGATCTGATCCCGCCGGCAAACGCGCTCCAGCCGCAAGGCTTCGGGGGCTACGACTACCACGACTTTATGACAGAGGGTCTCCATCCCCGCCTCATACAATTGGGGGGCGTCCAGCAACAGGAACGCACAGTCTTCCGCTTCTCTTTCCCGACAGATGCGCGTCACCTCCGATCGGACGAAGCAGTGGACGATAGTATTGAGCGTGGAAAGTTTTTCCTCGTCTGCAAAAACGATGCCCGCAAGTTTTCGGCGATCAATGGCTCCGCTCCCATCCCGCAAGGTGCCGAAGGCAGATTCCAGAGCGGCAATGCACGCCTTATTCTCCCGATACAGGCGATGCACGACGTCATCGGTGTCGATTGAGTCGATTCCCCGACGGGCAAATAACGCCGCAACAAAGCCTTTGCCGCTTCCGCTGGTTCCGGTCAGCCCGATCAGTTTCATATAAATCCCTCCTTGCACCGACTTTCGTCCGCAGACGATTTTCTTCATTATAACACAATTTCCCGCAAAATGCAAGGGGTTTGCCTCAGTTCCACAAAATAATCAATAAAGACTGCAAAAAACCGTAAATCTGCCACCAGATACAGATCAGCAAACACAAAGCGGAGAGCAAACTCCTACTTGCAAAAGCGGTCAGGGTACACAGTCCGAAACATACGGCAGCGGCAATCAACAACAGCGAGAGGATCGACATTCCTGCGGCAAAGAACAGCGGAATCCACAAAAGCGTACACAGCAGATACAAGCACCAGCAGAGCATCCCTCTCCCCGGCCGCGGGCGACAGCAACTGCTGCATTGCCCCAGTACCAGTCCCAACGCCCCTCCCAATAGGATGAAATGGATCATCCACAAAATCAGCCAACAGACAAATCCCGGCGCAAAGGCAGGCATCGCCAAAAGGCAATAACATCTCCCTACTCCCGAAAACAACAGAGACAGCGCCCCCGCAAACCAAGTCGCCGCCACGGTCAGGAGGCAGACCCGCAGATCAGCGCAGGACAGTTCCCTTTTGAACCCCGAAACAATACGCAAAAAAATCACCTCATCCCAATGTATGAGGTGATTTTCGGTTTCATGCGCGGTCAGTGCGTCATACAGTAACAGTTGAACTGACGGCTGGTAGCCGTTCTGCCGGGATATTTACTGCTGGGCAACAAATTCTTATAGAACGGTTGATAGACGCTTCGGTAGGGCTTGGTACCGTTCAGCGGCATCCAAGTGTACTGTGCATCCGTGATATAAACATCACAATCCAGCACGCGCATATGGTTTAACAGACCGTAGTAACGGATGCTCGATTCGGGACAGCCGTTATGGGCGATTCCTCTGCCTGCCGTGCAATATGCCACCATCACATGGACATCGCAGGACTCCGTGGGAAGCGTTTCCTTGGTGAAATAACCCGTTGCGGAACGGCTTCCGCGAGGATCAGCCTGACAAGCCGCGGTAATCAGTTTACCCGAATCGGGGCAGAACTTTGCTTCGATCAGAAGATCGTCGTGTAAAGTCTTCTTGGTCATCGTACCCGCTTCTATGCGTTCCAGAATTCTCTCATGTGCCTCATACAAAACGGTATGCCAGACTTTATTGTGGTCGTTGACGATGCCAAGATCCTGCGCCTCGTCGTAACCGACCCATACACCTGCAGTCACGTAAGGGGTGAATCCCACGAACCAACGGTCGTAGTTGTTATCGGTGGTACCGGTTTTACCCGCCGCGCCCACTAATTCCGCCAGCGGCTTATTGGAGCCTGCAGTGGCATCGGGGCCTGTGATAACGTGCTCCAGCAGACGAACCATCATCTGCGCGGTTCCCTCTTTGATCACCACTTCCGCATCGTTTTCGTTGTCGATCACCACTTGACCGGATGCGTCCAGAATTTGCAGAACGGTACGGGGTTCGTGATAGATACCGCCCGACGGGAAGATGCAGTACGCCGCAACCATTTCCTTCAGCGTAACGCCGTAGGTCAGACCGCCCAGTCCCAGTGCCGCCAGGTTTCTGTCGGTTTGAATGCCGTTAGAGGTGGAAATACGGTCAACAAGGCTGGTCAGATGCAGTTTCTGCGTCAGGAACTCAAAGCAGTTATTGATTCCGACTTCTGATACCAGTTTCACCGCAACGGTGTTCTTGGAGGACTGCAATGCGTAGTCAATGGTCACGAGTCCCTTGTAAACATAGTTGGAGTTCTGAGGCCAGCCCTTGGGGTTGGAATATTTCACCGTTCCGTTGGCCTGTGTGGTCTTGGTTCCGAAATAATAGGGCGTATCGTCTCGAACCGAGCCGTAATTGATGATCCCCTGATCCATCGCCTGCACATATCCTGCAATAGGCTTTATGGAAGAACCGGGCTGACGTTTGGTCTGAGTCGCGCGGTTCAGGATACGGACGCCCGTTTTTTCGCCGAGACCGCCGCACAGTGCCAGAATGTTACCGTTGGTATGATCCATTACCATCATCGCTGACTGCTTCTTGACGACCTTATTGGGGTTATTCAGCAGATTCGGATCGGCGAAATGCTTTTCCATGATCTCCTGAATATCTTTATCCATCGCCGTAACCACCGAATAACCTCCGGTGTACAGCATCTGCACGGCGATCTCGTAACTGACGTTATACTTTTCCATCAAAAGTCCCGCCGCCTCTTCAATCACTGCGTCGGTGTACCAAGATGTCACTTTATCGGAAGAACCGGAGGAGATATCCTCATCCTCTTCGGAATCGATAGCCAGCACCAGATCTTTATTGTACGCACCTTCGTATTCCGCATAGGTGATCAGACCTTGGTTGTACATTTCTTTGAGAATGACATTTCGACGCTCTTTGTTGTTGTCGGGATTTTGAATGGGATCCCATTTGGTGGGGAACTGCGTGATCCCTGCGATTGCCGCACATTCCAGCAAGGTCAGATCACTTGCATCCTTGCCGAAATATTTGTTGGCGGCGGCTTGCACGCCCGAACATCCTTGGGACAGGTAGATCGTGTTGAGATACATCTCCAGTATCTCTGTCTTATCCTTGTCTTTTTCCAGATTCAGCGCTTTGAAGATCTCCTGCACCTTTCTCTGAATGGTGTAATCGTCGTCGCCCGTGAGGTTTTTCACCAGCTGCTGGGTGATGGTGGAACCGCCGGGATTGTCACCCGTAGGAATGAAATACTTCAGCGTAGCCTTGATGGTGGTGATCCAGTCCACGCCCTCGTGTTCCCAGAACCGTTTGTCCTCGATGGCAACAAAGGCGTTGATCAGATCATCGGGAATGTCGTCGTATGCGATCCACAAGCGGTTGGTACTGCCCGACAGACGCTCATCTGAGGCTTCTACCAGTTCGCCGTTTTCATAATAGTAGAGGCGGGTGGTGGAATCCTGCTCTGCAGACAGCATCACCAGATCGTCTACGCTGGAATCCACGTGATTCGCCACATAGATCAGAAACGCGCATCCCACGATACAACCTGCGATCAGCCCTATGAGCAGGATGGTAAATACCACATTCAATATATATTGGAATGCTTTCAGCACGATCCGAAAGGTGAAGTTGGTTACTTCCTCGGCTTCCTTTTGCATTCGTTTTTCTTTGGATTCTCGTAGACTCATTTTGCAAACCTTTCCATCCAAATGTTTGATACTGCATTCTACAATTGATTATACTCCGTGATTTTGAAGTCTCCGTGAATAATATGTGTCCTCTTCTGAAACATTTCACCGAAAACTCCTATCAAGTATTCCCCAAAAAGCAGATTATATACTATTATAGCACAAGTCTTCGGCTTTGTCAACGGTCAGCGCAAAACCACGTTGCCCTCTCCCAAAAGCGCGTTCAGTTCTGCCAGCAGATAGGGTGTGGCGGTAACTGCCGCAAGGTACGGGCGGATATATTTTCCCGTTGAACGGTCGTAAAACGCCACTTGCACAGTGCCTTCTCCGAAGATCTCGCAGAGCAAAAAGGCTTTGCGGGCAGCGACGTCATCCATCCGTTCCACCCGCAGGAAGAGCGTGGATGCCGCTTTGGGTGGGGCTTCGGTGCGGGGCGACGATGTGGCAGCAGTCGGTGCGGTAGCCTGCACGACCACAGTTGGGGCGGGAGCAGACGAGACCGTAGTCGGTGCAGCGGGCATTCCGCCATGTACGGAGTCCTGCCCGGGCGAAACCTGCTCAGAGGCGGGACGTTTTGCGGGAATGCTTGTAGGTGTTTCCCTTCTGCCATTGCCGCGGAGCGTGGGCAACGCAGGAGGCGTGAGACTTTGCTTCCATTGTAAGTCGGTCAGGAGCGGTCCGAATTCGTTGGCAAGCAATTTTGCACCCTGCTCGTCCTTGACGCTGAGGGTACACTTGACCCAGACTGCATGATCGGGACGAAGCAGTCCTGCAAAGTTTTCGAACTGCTTGGGGAAGACGATCAGTTCCATCTCTCCCATACGGTCTTCCAGTTGTACGAATGCCATTGCCGCACCGTTTTTGGTGGTCTTGCGGGTGATCTTAGAGAGGATGCCCGCAACAATCAGCGCGTCTCCTTCCTGATACGGAGCGTTCTCGACAGGCTCCCCTTCTTCGTCAAAAGAGCCTGCGATCTCCGACAGTTCGGCAGGTTGGATGGCTGCCAGATGGATGGCATAATCGTCCAACAGACTGCCCGACAGGCAGAGTCCCGTGTATTCTTTCTCCATCCGAAGCCGCTGTCCTGCGGAAAACTCGGGCATCGGATCAAAGCGATAGGCATCCACCGAAGATGTTTCTTCTTCAAGGAAGCCGAACAGATCGGTCTGTCCGTCCAGATTGCGCCTGCGGGCATCGGAGAGCATTTGCAGAACCTTCTCTACTCCAGCCAGCAGTTCGGCGCGAGTATTGCCCATTCCGTCAAAGGCACCTACGCTGATCAGCGCCTGTGCCTGCTGACGGTTCAGTTCAATGGGGGACATCCGCTCTGCAAAGTCCATAAAATCACGGAAGGGACGGCGTTCCCGCTCGGCACGGATCCGATGGACGAAGGACTCACCAACGCCTTTGATTCCGCCGAGACCGTAACGGATGCCGTCGGGGACTACCGAATATTGCAGATCGCTTTCGTTGATACCGGGCGGAAGCAGTCGCACTCCCATCCGGCGGCAGTCTTCGATATATTCAGCCGTTTTGCCGTGACTCCCCATCACAGAGGTCAGGAGCGCCGCGGCATATTCACGGGGATAGTGCGCTTTCATATACGCCGTTCTGTAAGCCGTCACCGCGTAAGCGGCGGCGTGGGCTTTGTTGAAGGCGTATTTGGCAAAGGAAGCCATATCGTCGAACAGTTCGTTGGCGAGATTTCCATCAATAAAGTTCTCTTTTGCGCCCTTCAGAAACTCCGAGCGCATCTGCTCCAGCAGTTCGGGCTTTTTCTTGGACATCGCCTTTCGCACCGAGTCTGCCTTGCCGTAGGAGAAGCCTGCCACTTTTCGGCAGATTTGCATGACCTGCTCCTGATAGACGATACAGCCGTAGGTTTCGGCAAGTATGTCGGCAAGCTGGGGAAGTTTATACTGAATCTTGGCGGGATCTTTGCGGTTTTCCAGATAGGTGCCGATGGAGTCCATGGGTCCCGGGCGGTAAAGAGCGATAACCGCCATCACGTCCTCCAGCGCGGCAGGGCGCAGACTTCCCAGCAGTCGCTTGACCCCTGCCGATTCCAACTGGAACACGCCGTCGGTGCGCCCTTCGGCGAGGAGTTTGAAGGTCTCGGGATCATTCAGCGGGATCTTGTTCACCGCAAAATCGGGGGTGTGCTTTTTCACCTCCCGCTCGGCATCCGACAGGATGGTCAGATAGCGAATGGCAAGGAAATCGAATTTCAGCAGACCCAGCGATGCCACTGTGTCCATATCGTACTGGGTGATGGGGGTGTCTCCACTGGTCGCCAGCGGCAGATAATGGTGGAGCGGCTCCTTGGTGATCACCACGCCTGCGGCGTGTACCGAAGCGTGGCGGGGCATTCCCTCCAGTTTCAACGCGTAATCAATCAGCTCGTGGTCTTCGTTTTTATCGTTGTAGATTTCTTTCAGTTCTTTGTTTTCCTCCAGCACGTCGGCAAGCTTGGTGCCCGGCTTTTGAGGAATCAGCCGCGCGATGCGATCGATGTCGGAATAACTGCGCCCCAGCGCGCGCCCAACATCACGGATCGCGGCTCGTGCCGCCATTGTTCCGAAGGTGATGATCTGGGAAACGTGATCCGAGCCGTACTTTTCCGAAACGTAGCGTATGACCTCGTCTCTGCGATTGTAGCAGAAATCGGTGTCAAAATCGGGCATACTGACCCGCTCGGGATTCAAAAATCGCTCGAACAGGAGGTCGTGACGGATGGAGTCCACATCGGTGATACCGATCAGATACGCCACCAGACTGGCAGCACCCGATCCGCGCCCGGGTCCCACGGGAATCTTTTGGGATTTTGCCCAGTTGATGAAATCCCAGACGATCAGATAGTAATCGTCGTAGCCCATTTTGGAGATGATCAGCAGTTCGTAAAGGATCCGGGAGTTGTAAACATCCTTGGGATGGTCTTCGTCGAAGACGATCTGCCCCGCATCAATGCGACGCTGAAAGCCCTCGTAGGCGAGTTGTTTCAGATACGCCTTGGAGGTCAGACCGTCGGGAGCGGTATAGGTCGGAAGCTCGGTCTTGTCCATCACGAAATCGAAATTGCATCTCTCGGCAATGCGGAGGGTGTTCTCCAGCGCTTCGGGAATATCCGGAAACAGCGACGCCATCTCGTCGGCGGACTTCATATAGTATTCGTCGGTCTCAAAACCAATGGGTCTGCCGTCGGTGATGACGTTGCCCGTCTGCACGCAGAGCAATATTGCCTGCGCATCGGCATCGGCTTTGGTGAGGTAGTGCGCGTCGTTGGTAGCCACCAGCCCAATGCCCGTCTTGCGGGAAAGGGCGATGAGTCCGGGACGTAGCTTCTTCTGCTCTGCCATTCCGTGATCCTGAATCTCCAGAAAGAAGTTGTCCTTGCCGAAAATGTTCTGCAGTTCGGTCGCAAACCGCAGGGCTTCCTCCTCGTCATCGCTAAGCAGTGCTTCCTGCACGTGTCCCGCAAGACAGCCGGAAAGGGCGATCAACCCTTCGTGATGTTCCCGCAGGAGCGACAGATCCACCCGAGGTTTGGCGTAAAACCCGTCGGTAAAGGATTTTGAGACCATATAGATCAGATTTCGGTAGCCGATTTCGTTCTCGCACAACAGAACGAGGTGCGTGTTGAAATAAGCCGAGGTACGGATCCGCTCGGTGCGGTCGCCGGGGGCAAGATAAACCTCACAGCCGATGATAGACTTCACGCCCTCGGCTTTGCAGGCTTTATAGAACGCCACCGCGCCGTACATCACGCCGTGATCGGTGAGGGCAACGGCAGACTGCCCCAGTTCTTTCGCGCGGCGTGGGATCTCCTTGATCCGACAGGCACCGTCCAGAAGACTGTATTCACTATGCAGATGCAAATGTACAAACTCAGCCATAATTACTCCGATTTTGAATTTCGGAAGGGTTCTGCCTTCCGTCCGATCTGACGATAGCGGTGTAAGAATTTCTATCAAAGGCGGCAAAAACTTGCCGCCACGCGGCTCTCTGTGAATGGAGGGAAGGGGAAAAGCATCGGGGTGCCGTAGTCTTTCCTCTTCCCTCCCGCAGCCACCGCTCCACGGTTGCTGCTTTTCTCCTATCCCCATTCCTTGGCTGACGCCGCCGGTCATTCACTCTTTATCGACCTTTATCGACAAACTACTTGCCGCCCGTCTGCCCTCTCACAGTTCGGTTATTCCTCTGAATCTTCTGCCGCTGCCACCAGTTTTTGCAAGCGGTGAGAGACCCCCGATTTGGTGATGGGAGGCTCATGCAGTCCCGCCAGTTCGATCAACGAGACCTCGGGATGCTCCAGCCTGAGTGCGGCTGTCACCTGCAAAGGCTTCGGCAGAGTCGCCAGTTTTCCGCTGTCCGCCAACTGCTCAATGGAGCGGATCTGCAATGCCGCCGCTCCCGTGGATTTATAAATGTTCGCCGTGTCGCAATTGGCGCGGCGATTTTCGTTATTGCGGATGTCACGCATGATTTTCGTGTTCATGATTTGCAGTGCTACCTGCGGCGCACCGATAAAGGTAAACAGATCTTCGATGATCTCGCTCTCTTTCAGATAGATGGCGCGGACACCTCTGCGAGTCGTAATGCGGGCGTTAAAGCCCAGTTCGCACAACAGTGCGGTAAACTGTTCGGATTTTTGGGGATCGGAGAGTGAAAACTCCACATGATAGGCGTTTTCGGGAGAAACGATGGTACCTGCGGTCAGAAATACGCCTCTGATAAACGCCGCAAGGCAGTTTTCACAGGTGCGGATGCGGGCGACCTCTTCCCCTGCCGCGGCAAATTCGTCCAGCAATACCTCGGGGAAGCATTCTTCGCCGCCCAGCAGGTGCCATACCTCCTGCGGCTCTCCTTTTCTGCTCCTACGAGCGACCTGCTCCCAGATCAGTTCCGCACGGCAAACTGAGCGCGCCATGGAGGTGAACAGTGCCATGGATTTCTCCAGATCCAAGTTCAGTCGGATCTCCCGCTTTTCAAAATCCGATGCGGGATAGAGCATTCCGAACAGAAGCGCCTTTCGGCAACAGCGGGATTTAATTTGCACGCCCGCCAGAACGGTTCTGACCTCGTCAGTATACGATACACTCATCGTTTGCCCCCTATATCCCGGTGAACCACGCTGACCGTACATTCGCCGGTGCAGGCAGGGACGGTGCGCAGATGTGCCCCCAGCGCTTCGGCAATGGCAACCGAGCGATGTTGACCGCCTGTGCAACCGATACCGACGGTAAGTTGAGTCTTCCCTTCCTCCCGATACAGCGGGAGCAGATAGGTGATCAGATCGAACAGTTTCTCGGTAAAACGCACCGTTTCGGGCGCGGACAGAACGAAGTCCCGCACGGGTGCATCCAGACCGGTCAAGGGTTTCAGTTCGGGAATGTAATAGGGATTCGGGAAGCAACGCACATCAAACAGCAGATCCAGATCTGCCGGTGCGCCGTACTTGAACCCGAAGGACATACAGGTGACGATCATTCCGCTTTTGCGGGATACCGCTAATAGTGCCTCCAGATTCGCCCGAAGTTCCACGGGACGAAGCCCCGTGCTGTCGAGGATCAGATCGGCAAAGCCGCGCAGATCGGAGAGCAGTTGTCGCTCGCACGCAATGGCATCGGACAGGGATAGATTTTTTGCCAACACCAAGGGATGCAGATGGCGGCTCTCCTGATAGCGCGCTACCAGCACCGAGTCGGCGGCATCCAGATAGACCAGCGTACAGCGGCAATTGTCCTCGGCTTTTAACCGCCGTACCACGGCGATCAACTCGGAAAACTCCTCCTGACCCCGAATGTCCAGCGTAAAACTGATCCTGTCGGGGGGGCGCTCGTTACTGCGATACAATTCAATACAAGTCTCCACCAGCGACACGGGAATGTTGTCCACGCAGAGATAACCCATATCTTCCAGAATCTGACCTGCGGTACCTTTGCCTGCCCCCGACATACCGGTGATAATTACAAATTCCATACAACTTCCTTTGATCTTACGGATCTTCAGCCAAACGGTCAGCGTTCGGGAATGATCCGAACCTCACACTCAATGGCAACTCCGGCATACTTCCACACCTGCTCCTTGATCTGTTTAATCAGAGTCAGAACGTCTTTTGCCGTCGCACCGCCCCGATTGATGACGAATCCTGCGTGCTTTTCCGATACCTGCGCGCCGCCTACCGACGCGCCCTTCAACCCCGCCTCGTGGATCAGTTTGGCGGTAAAATACCCGGGCGCACGCTTAAAGGTGGAGCCTGCGCTGGGATAGTCCAAAGGCTGTTTGTTTTTGCGGCGCGCCATCAGATCATCCATTTTGGCTTTGATGGCTGCAGGATCACCGGGGGATAGCCTGAACTTTCCGCCCAATATCACCGCGCCCTCCATTGACTGGAAGGCAGAGGTGCGATAACCAAAGCCCTGTTTCTCGCCGCTGATCTCCAAAATGCCGCCCAACAGTGCCTGCGCAGGATCATAGACAGTGGTCACCGTACAGACCCCGGCAATTTCGCCGTCGTATGCGCCTGCGTTCATATAGATGGCTCCGCCTACCGAACCGGGGATGCCGTAGGCAAACTCCAGACCTGTCAATCCCTCCTGCATGGCGCGGACAGCAAGCCCCGTAAAGGATACGCCTGCGTCTGCCCATAGAATGCCCTCCCGCAGAACCACACGGTTCATTTTGGTGGTAAAGATCGCAACCCCGCGGTAGCCTTCGTCGGCAAAGAGAACGTTGGAGCCGTTGCCAAACACATCCCTGCGGATGCCGAGGCGACCAAGGGCGGTCAGCAGATCCAGCAGAGCCGCTCGGGTGTAGGGCCATACGGCAAAGTCGGCAGGACCGCCGATGCGAAAGGAGGAGACGGGTGCAAGGGGGGCGTCAGCGGTATACTCCAACTCGCCCTTTGCCTGCATGGCATTCAGGATCGGCACAAGTGCTTGATATGCGTCGGTTTTCATGGGATCCTCCTGACGGTCGGGGATTTTTCGTTTTAGTTTGCAAGGGTGAATCTGTGGTAAACCTTTTTGCCCTTACGGACGATCACGTCCTTCTCGGCAAAGAGAGATGCGTCTACGGTAAATTCGGGCGCAGAAATTTTTTCGTCGCAGAGGGTCACGCCGCCCTGTGCTACCAGTCTGCGGGCTTCGCTCTTGGATGCCGCCAGACCGCCTGCCACCAGCAGATCGAGGATTCCGATCTTGCCGTCCTTGAAGAGATCGGCGGACAGTTCGGTGGTGGGCATATTTTCACTGACTGCGCCTGCTGAGAACACGCTCCGAGCGGTAGCTAATGCCTTTTCGGCTTCTTCTTCGCCGTGTACCATTTTGGTCAGCTCGTACGCCAGAATTTCCTTGGCACGGTTTAACTGTTCACCCTGCCATGCGGACATCTCGTCAATCTGCTCCAGAGGAAGGAAGGTGAGCATACGGATGCACTTCATGACGTCGGAGTCGCCTACATTGCGCCAGTACTGGAAGAAATCGTAGGGACTGGTCTTCTTGGGATCCAGCCACACGGCGTTGCCCGCAGTCTTACCCATCTTTTTGCCCTGAGAGTCGGTGAGCAAAGTGATGGTCATGGCGTGAGCGTCTTTGCCCAGTTTCTTGCGGATCAGTTCGGTGCCGCCCAGCATATTGGACCACTGGTCGTCGCCGCCGAACTGCATATTGCAGCCGTAGTTCTTGAACAGGTAGTAGAAGTCGTAGGACTGCATGATCATGTAGTTAAATTCAAGGAAGGAAAGTCCCTTCTCCATTCTCTGCTTGTAGCACTCTGCGCGGAGCATATTGTTTACCGAGAAGCAGGAGCCAACCTCGCGGAGCAGTTCCACATAGTTGAGGCTCAGCAGCCAATCAGCATTGTTGATCATCATTGCCTTGCCTTCGGAGAAATCGATGAAGGATTCCATCTGCCGTTTGAAGCAGGCGGCATTGTGGTCAATGTCCTCCTTGGTCAGCATTTTCCGCATATCGGTTCTGCCCGAGGGGTCACCGATCATGGTGGTACCGCCGCCGATCAGAGCAATGGGCTTGTTGCCCGCCATCTGCAGGCGCTTCATCAAGGTCAGTGCCATAAAGTGACCTGCGGTCAGGCTGTCTGCGGTGCAGTCAAAGCCGATGTAGAAGGTGGCTTTGCCGTTATTGATCATCTCGCGGATATGCTCTTCGTCGGTCACCTGTGCGATCAGACCGCGGGCGACCAGTTCTTCGTAAAGTTTCATTGGTATATCTCCTAATAATATATGTTATGAATTGGGGATGGTTCCCCGAATTTGTGCAATTTCCAGCATTTCGGTGGCGGAATCAATGATTTTCTGCGATTTGTCCATGCCACCCATGATGCGGGCAAGTTCTTCAATCCGCTCAGCCCTGTCAAGGGCATAGACCGTAGTCTCTGCGCGTCCGTCCACTTCCTGCTTCACGATCTTGTAGTGAGCGTGACCGTTGACAGCGACCTGCGCGCTGTGGGTGATGGAGAAGACCTGCGGTCCATCCGCTGCCAGTTCCCGCAGTTTGATGCCGATCTTTTGAGAGGTCTTTCCCGACACACCCGTGTCGATCTCATCGAAAATGACGGTGGGCATCCGATCCGCCGCTGTCAGCACGCATTTGATTGCCAGCATCACGCGGGACAGTTCGCCGCCCGACGCGATCTTGGTTAGAGGCTTCAGCGGCTCACCGGGGTTGGTGGAGATCATAAATTCCACCTCATCCCCGCCTTTGGGAGTGAGTTCGGGCTTCCCTTCATCCGATCGCTTTTTGGTCACGCGGGCACAGAAGGCGACTTTGTTCATATCAAGGTACGCCAGCTCCTCGCAAATGCGGGCAGACAGGTCTTCCGACGCCGCCTTTCTCGATTCGGTGAGACGGTCGGAAAGAGCGAGGGCTTCGGTACGGTACTTTTTGTACTGCTCGTCATACTCCCTCTCCTTTTCGTCGGAAAGCAGAATCTGATCCAGCTCGTCTTTTGCGGTTTGATAAAAGGAGAGAATCTCGGCTTCATCTGCTCCGTACTTGCGCTTGAGACGGTGCAGTATGTCGATCCGTTCGGCAATCTCCTCCAGCCGCGCCTCTCCGCTTCCGCCCGACGGCAGAAGGGAGAGCGTCGATTCGGCAATCCTCTCCAGTTCGTACTGCATTTCGCTGATGCGATCAATGAAAGCAGGGGCATCGGGCATCAGATCGCTGATATTTTCCAGCGACGTGCGGGCGATCTCCAGCAGTTTGTCCGCGGACATTCCCTTTTCGTTTTTGTAAAGGGCGCGGTAGACGGTCAGCACCTGCTTTTGCAGTTGCTTGGCGTTTTGCAGTATTTTCTTTTCGGCAAGCAGGGCTTCTTCCTCACCCACCTTCGGCTCTGCGGACTCAATGTCCTCAATCTGATAGCGGAGCATATCCAGTCGCTGGGCTTTCAGCCGCTCGTCCATCCGACATTGGTCGCGGAGTTTGCGAAATTCGCACATTTTGCGGTAGACCTCGCCGTACTCTGCCAGCAGTGCAATGTTTTTGGCATAGCTGTCCAGAAAGTCGATATGCCCTGCGGCGGTCATCAAACCGTGGCTGTCGTGTTGACCGTGGATGGAGATCAGTCGCTCCCCCGCTTGCCGTTGGAGAGAGAGCGGCACCACTCTTCCATTGATGCGGGACTGGGACTTTCCGTCCACCGTAATGGTGCGCTGGATGGAGAGCAGTCCGTCCTCCTCAGGGGCGATCCCCAGTTCGGCAAGATCGGCGGCAACGTCGGCGGGCACCTCAAAGCAGGCGCTGACCGTGGCAGAGGTTTCGCCCGTGCGAATCAGATCCCGCTGGGTCTTGGCGCCCAGCAGTAGTCCGATGGAGTCGATAATCATCGACTTGCCCGCGCCTGTCTCACCGGTCAGCACGGTAAAGCCCCGACCGAAATCCACGTCCATCCGTCTGATGACCGCAATATTTTCAATATGCATGGAAATCAGCATATTCCTTTACTCCTTCAGTTATTTGGAGAGGTTCAGTTCTGCCGTGATTCTGGTTTGGAGATTCGCGGCATCTTCATTACAGGCGGTCACCGCAAAAATGGTATCGTCACCTGCAATGGTTCCGATGACCTCGGTGCCGAAGAGATTGTCCAGCGCGGCGGCGGCTGCCTGTGCCATGCCGGAGAAGGTCTTGATGACCAGCAAATTCTGGGCGGTCTGCACCGAAAGAACGGTTTCCTTCATGATAAAGATAAACTTTGCCGCCTGCTTGGGATCGTCCGCATCCAGAACGGCATATTTGTAACGGTTGCCCTTGGAGGCAACCTTGGTCAGACGCAATTCTTTGATGTCGCGGGAGACGGTAGCCTGAGTCACATCGAAGCCGCACTCCCGCAGTTTTTCCTGGAGTGCTTCCTGGGTCTCTACCGCCTGACTCTCGATGATTTCAATGATTTTTTCTTGACGTTTGTTTTTCATGGGTTCTCCTGATTTACGGTAACGCATCTACATTCGGCAACTCGCCTGAGATGTTTCCCTTTATAAAATGCGCAAGGTATTCCACGTTTCCGTCTCCGCCCTTGATAGGAGAGGCGATGACGGCGATGGGAGAAAGACCTGCCGCGATGGCAGACGCCAGCACGCGGCGGGCGGCTTCCCGGCGGATTTTGGGATTTTTCACGATCCCGCCTTTGCCGAGATTTTCCCTTCCCACTTCAAATTGTGGCTTGATCAAACTGACGAAACAGCCGCCGTCCTTCAAAATCGAGGCGATGGCACCGTGCAAAAGGGTCTGCGAGATAAAGGACACATCGGTAACGGCAAAATCCACCGGCTCGCCGATGTGGGCGGGAGTCAGCCCCCTTGCGTTGAAGGACTCCATCGACACCACGCGGGAGTCTGCGCGGAGTTTTTCGTGCAGTTGATCTCTGCCGCTGTCGATGGCATAGACCTTGACCGCTCCCTCTTGGAGCAGGCAATCGGTAAAACCGCCCGTGGATGCACCGATGTCGGCGCAGGTTAGTCCTTGGGGGGAAATGCCAAAAGCGTCCAGCGCTCCCTTCAGTTTCAGTCCGCCGCGGCTCACATAGGGGAGCAGTTCCCCCACTACCTCCACAAAAGCACCGTCGGGAACTTCCCAAGCGGGTTTGGTCTGCACTCTGCCGCTGACCGTGACCACCCCCGCTTCGATCATGTGCGCGGCGCGGGTGCGGCTGTCGGCAAGCCCGTGTTCGGCAAGATACTTGTCCAATCTCATATCAGTTTTTCCGCTCGGTAAGATAATCAGCCAGTGCGGTCAGAATACCCGCAGGGTCGTAGGGAGCTACCGTTTCTTTGGCTTTGTCTGTAATTGCCTTTGCCAGATCCTCTGCCGTTTCGATGGGCATAAAGGTGAGGTAGGTGGTCTTTTGATTCTTTTGGTCACTGCCGATGTCCTTGCCCAGCACCTCTTTGGTGGAGGTGACATCCAAGAGATCATCGATCAGCTGGAAGGCTCGTCCGATGCCCATGCCGTAGGTGATCATCGCCTCTTCGGCTTCGGTTCCCCGCTGACCTGCCGCCAGCGCGCCCAGCCGGCAGGCGGCAATGAGGAGCGCACAGGTCTTCTTTTCGTGGATGGCGACCATCGTTTCGTAGGTGATCTCTTTTCCTTCCGAGGCAAGATCCATCTGCTGACCGCCGATCATGCCGGGTGCGCCTGCGGCTTCTGCCAGAATGGCTACCGCATAGCATTTGCGGAGCGGCAGGATGCCGGGAGCGTTTGCCACCAGTTCAAAGGCGCGGGTCAGCAGTCCGTCACCTGCCAGCAGAGCGGTGGCTTCGCCGTAGACTTTATGACAAGTGGGCTTGCCCCGCCGCAGATCGTCATCGTCCATGCAGGGCAGATCGTCGTGGATGAGCGAATAGGTGTGGATCATCTCCAGCGCGGCGGCGTAAACCAACGCTTCTTCCTCCCTGCCACCCAGCGCACGGCAGACCTCCATCACCAAAAATGGTCTGATGCGCTTGCCGCCTGCCATAGTACTGTATTCCATGGCTTTCCAAAGCGGAATCTCCTCGGGCGCAGGTTCGGTAGGAACGAGCAGGGGTCTGATCAGCCCTTCCACCGCTTTGGCGGATGCCTGCATTCGCTCTGCAAGGGTATTCATCCGCGACTGCCGCCTTCCGCAAAGTCCTGTTCGGTCAGCGTGCCGCTACCCGAGTCTACCAAAATCTTTATGCGCTTTTCGGCGTTTTCCAGGCGAGTGGAGCAGAGTTTGACCAGTTTCACGCCTTCTTCGTAAAGGGTAAGGGATTCGTCCAGCGGGACATTGCCGCCCTCCAGCGCGCGGACGATCTGTTCCAGACGCGCCATTGCTTCTTCAAAATTCAGTTCGGGTGGTTCATTCCGATAGATTGCCATGATCTTTGGTTTCCTTTCCGATAACTTCGGTATAGATGGTGCCGTCAGACACCGAAAGAGCGATCTTGTCGCCGATACCGGTGTCTTCCACCGAACGGATCAGTTTCCCCTGATCGGTGAAGGCGGCGCTGTATCCTCTGAGTAATACCGCCATGGGGCTGAGTGCCTCCAGTTTGGCGGCGTCTGCGGCGAAACGGCGTTTCTTTTCTTCGGTAAGTCTTTCCATTGCCCGCACGACTTGCTGGGTGTCGGTGACCAACATCATGCGCGGACCGTCCAGCAGCATCATGGGCTGATTGAACACGGGACGGTCGGCAAGGGTTGCGAGATTTTGCTTTCTCAGCTTCAGCCCGCGGTCGAGAAGCACCTGCATATGCCCCACCACATTGTTGATCTTGCGGATCAGCTCACGGGTCTCGGGGACAGCCAGTTCTGCCGCCGCCGAAGGGGTGGGCGCCCGCAGGTCTGCCACGAAATCGCAGATGGTAAAGTCGATCTCGTGTCCCACCGCAGAGATGACGGGAATCTGCGATGCGTAGACCTCCCGCGCCAGCTCCTCGCTGTTGAATGCCCACAGATCCTCTATGGAGCCGCCGCCGCGACCGATGATGATGACGTCGGCAGAGCGGGTGCCGTTGAAATAGCGGAGTCCCGCGATCAGTTGCGGTGCCGCCTCCGCGCCCTGCACGAGGGCGGGATAAAGCACCATTTTCGCATAGGGGAAACGGCGGGAGAGGACGTTGACGATGTCTCTGATCGCCGCGCCCGTAGGCGAGGTGATGACTCCCACGCGAGCGGGATAGCGAGGGATCTTTTTCTTTTTCGCGGGGTCAAACAGACCTTCCGCTTGTAATTTCTTTTTCAGTTGCTCGTAAGCGATGGTTAGTTCTCCCACACCGTCGGGCTGGAGCGAGTCCACGTACACCTGATAGGAGCCGTCCCGCACGAAGGCGGAGACTCTGCCCGAGGCAATGATCTTCAGTCCGTTTTCGGGAGTGAAGCGGAGTTTTGCCGCCGCCGAGCGGAACATAACAGCACGGATCAGCGAGGACTCGTCTTTGATGGTAAAATAGAGGTGTCCCGTTTTGTGGGCGGTAAAATTAGAGATCTCCCCCTTTACCGACAGCCCCGCAAGAACTTTGTCGGAATCTATGATCCCTTTGACGTACTCATTCAGTTGAGTGACCGTCAGGATCGAGCGTTCGGCAGGCATATGCTCCCTCCTTTCGCAGGTATGGCAGAACGAATTTCGTTAGGTTTAGTACGGTTAAGCGGCGCGCAGTTACTGCTCCCGTGTCATCCGCTCGGCAAGGAGCGCAACGCCTGCGGCGTTGTCTGCCGAAAACTCGGGGGGAGCAAAGTGGGCGTGGAAGCGTTTTTGCAATGTTTCCTTGATCCGGCGATTGCTCATCACGCCGCCCGCGTAGAGGACGGGCTGTTTGCCAAACCGTTCCAAGGCATTCTCAGTGAGCTTTTCCAGCGTGCGGCAGACGCTTTTGAACACGTACGCCGCAACCTTTTCGCGGGACTCGCCCGCCGCAAGGAGCGTGTCGGCCTTGTTTTCAAGCCCCGACAGATTGCAGTCAAGTCCCCGCACATGGGACCAACAATCGGTCTCGGAAAACGGGAGGGCGATCTCCTCCATCCCACGCCCTGCGGGAAAGGGAATGCCCAGCTTCACACCGATGCGATCGATGACCTGCCCTGCGTTGAGATCCATGGTGCCGCCGACCTTCTCCACCGTCTTGCCCCGCACGCGAAGTAATTCGGTTGTGCCTCCCGAAACGTGGAAGGCGAGGAAATCCTGTCCGTAAAGATCCATCCGACCGGCTCCGTAGAGCGCCGCCATCAGATGCCCCCATTGATGGGAGACCTCACAGAGCGGGAGTCCGTTCAGCGAAGCAATGCCCGTCGCCGCCGCTTTGCCGGCAAGAAAACAGGGCATATATGATCCTTCCGCATCACGTGGACGGATGGAAACGCCCACGGCAGCAAGATTGTGCTCGCCGATCTCAAGCAGCACCTCCGGCAGATTCTGGACGTGGGAGAATACGGCGTCCGACTGGCGGATGCCGCGCTCTCCATCTTTTACCTTGACGGGGCGTTTGACGTTTCGGATGACCACGCCATCCTTCACCAGCGCCGCAGAGGTGGTATAATTGGAAGTGTCGATCCCCAGAAAATACTCAGCCATTGACGGTCTTCAGTCCCTGCATCTCAGCGATCTTGTTCAGCACACCGTTGATAAATCCGGGCGATTTGTCTTCGCCGTAAACCTTGGCAAGCTCCACCGCCTCGTTGATGGCAATGTGGTAGGGGATGCCCGCAAAGCACATTTCGTATACGCCCAAACGAAGCAGGGACAGAGTCACCCTCGCCAGTCGCGCCAGCTTCCAGCCCTTGGAGGCGGATGCGATCAGTTCGTCGATTTGTTCCAAATCTGCCAGCACGCCTTTGTAGCCGTCGCGGATATACTCGTCGGAAAGATCCCGTTCGTTTTCGACACACTCAGTCTCATATAAAACCGCCGCCTCTTCAGGAGTGGCGAAGGTCATCTCAAACAGCAATGCAAACAGTGCTTCTCTGGCTTCTCTTCTTTTCATCTTTCTTTTTGCGGTCCGAAGACCGTTCCTTTCAGAGATGTAGATTCTAATCTATCTATTTATTATACATTAACTTCTATCGGTTGTCAAGTGAAAAGCGAGGATTTGCGCCGCGCCAAAGGAATTTTCTTGACTCTTTTCTTCTCAGACAGGTGGCGCGAATATTAACAATATGTATCTTTTTTTCGGGGGGACTTGCAAAATTTCAGAATTGTGTTATAATAGGGATGTCTATGGATTTATTCCGCCGTAATAATACGGCAGTCGTTTCCTATCGGAGATTTTATGAAAGCCATTCGTTTTTTGATCCGCAAGATCATCTACCCTACCGGTCTGATCTACACCGCCCTGTCCATGGCGATCCTCGTAATCGTCAATCTGGTAGACAGCAGTAAGCCCGCGCTGAGCATCTCAACGGCGGGAATGTTTCTGTTGCTGGCTCTGCTGATCTCAGTCTGCAATCTGATCTTCTCTCTGCGGCAGTTTTCCATGCTGACCAGAGTATTACTGCACTATCCTGCCGTACTGCTTTCTACCGCGCTGGTGATGCTGTTCAATGCCAATTACGATCTGACCGTCAACTCGCTGGTGCTGGTGCTGGTGTTCTCCGTGCTGTACGCGATCATCGTTCCCGCTATCCTGCTGATCGGTTCCAAGTTCCATCAAACCGACGCAGAGGAGAAGACCTACGAAAGCATCTTCTCCCCCAAAAACTGATTTATGCGGGATACGCTTCCAGACGATGAATCGGGTATCCCTGCTCCGAGAAATTCTTCTCGTATTCGGTCATGATGTTGCCCTCTGCCCACTCTGAGTGATGCAGATCTCGGGTCACCGCCTCCAGGCGCCAGCCCGCCTCGGTAAACTCCTCCAGCGAGAAGTCGAACAACCCTACATTGTCGGTTTTCATGCAGATTTTGCCGCCGTCTGCCAGCAGAGACTTGTAGACTGCCAAAAAGTCCCGATAGGTCAGCCGCCGCTTGGCGTGTCCCTTCTTGGGCCATGGATCCGAGAAGTTCAGATAAATCTCCGCGATCTCGCCCTCGGCAAACCACTCGCAAAGATTCTTCGCGTTCAGATTGACAAAACGCAGGTTGGGAATCTCCTCCGCCTTGGCGCGCTCCAGAGCGGTTACCAATGCATCCGACACCAGTTCCACGGCAATGTAAAAGCGATCAGGATTGGCTTTGGCGGTAGCGGTAATGAAACCGCCCTTGCCGCATCCGATCTCCAGATAAAAGGGAGCGTGTTCCTGCAGCGCGGTCAGATCCTCCGGGGTCTTTAACAGCCAGTCGGCACAGGCTTCCATTCTTGCCGCACCGTTCTTCTTTTTTCTCATTCTCATCTTGCTATTTTCTCCGTTTTCTGTTATAATCAATCACAGATCCCGATTTTTACGGGAACACTTTCATTATACCATCTTTTTGTAAAATTTCAACCCTATTTTCGTTTTCCGTGCGATCTGTTTGCAAATTTGCGGCGACATAAGCATCAAGATTGCAAATCCGATCGACCATTTGCAACTTTATCAGGAGGTTTTCCATGAACAGACAGGAATTCATTGACGCATTGCGGCAAAGACTTTCCCAAGAAGGATTTCCCGCAGAGTATGTGGACACGCAATGTGCCGCTCTGATCGAAAAGCTGAACGGACTTTCCGACGATACAGCCGCTCAGTACACCATTGCCCGAAATCTGGACATTATCGTGCGCAAACTGGTTAGCCAGGATGCCGAACAGTTAGCATCGGCAGATGCCGCAAACGAGGCTCCGATCCTCTCAGACGATTTGCAGGCGATGGAGGACGAGGCACCCCTTGACCTCGATTCCGCCCCTTCCGCATCCCCTGCACAGACTGCTTCCAACAGCCCCCGCGAGGATGTACAATTCGTGGACGAAGCATCTCTTTCTCCCGAACGCCGCAATCCCCGCAACGTCACCGCTACCGAGTATATTCCCTGCGACAAGCCCAGACTGCTGACGCTGGCGCTGGCACTGATCTGCGCACCTTCCATCCTCTTTTTCCTGATCGCCTCCTTCGGACTCTTTGCGGTGGTCTTTATGGCACTTGCCGCTTCTATCTGTCTGATCGTGCTGGCAATCGTCGCCATTACCGGCGTAGGCTCGGTGGTTTCGGTGGTTGCACTGCTCTACGGTGCCACACAGGTGCTGTCCACCCCCCGCTATGTCGGGTTCCACGAGATCGGCATCGGTCTGATCGCCGCAGGTTTCACCATGGCGGCAGCAATCCTGCTGTACAATGCGGCAATTCGTCTGATCCCCTTTATCTACGTGAAGATGGGCAAACTGCTGAAATTCTTCACCCGTAAGCTTGTCAGCTTTACCAAGAACACCGTGAAAGGAGTGGAACAACTGTGAAAATGTCCTCTTGGGTCTTTCTGGTGATCTCCGCCCTTTTGATCATCAGCGGATTCTTCCTTTGTAATTACGCCCGCGCCAAAGCGCCGAACGATGCCGCTATCGACGGCTATACCACCTCGGAAGACGGGCAAAGCTATACCGAACTGGACTACTCCGATCAGCGGATCACCAACATTACGCTGAGTCTGAAAAACTGCAACGTGGAACTGCGCGGTGGCTCTGATGAGGCAAAAGTGGAACTGATCGGCTTCAAGCCCAACAGTTACATCGGCAGCGTAACCAACAAGACCATCAAGGTCTCCAATCAGATCTCCATTCTGGATTACTTCAGTCTGGACGGCTCCGGCGTTTCTTTTGCCGGTGTCTGGCGCACTCTGCTGTCTCTCACCGGTGATCAGGAAGAGACTGATCCGCAGGTCATCGTTTATATTCCCTCCGACCAGAACATCAGGCAATATAATCTGACCGTTACGGGATGCAATGTATCGGTGGTCAACATCACCGGGCAGAGCGAGATCAATCTGACCTCCACAAACTCCACCGTAGGTCTGAACAAGATCGACGCTTCCCTGTTGAATCTGACCTGTGACGACAGCGAACTGACGGTTCTGAGTGCCACCGCGGATCATATGACCTGCGAACTGAACGGCGGCAGTATCGTCTCCCGCGAGCTTACTGCCGATGATATCATTTTCACCGGCAAAGAGGGCGAGGTCAATTTGATCGACAGTGATTTTGCTGAATTTGAAATGAAAATGACCCAATGTGATCTGACGCTGGAAACGGTATACAATCAGGGCTCCTACCTTCGTAAGATCACCGTGGAAGACGGCGAAGTATATCTGGGCAGTCTGCTGCTCGGCAAGGAAGACAAATCCGATGACGATACAGTCGCGCCCGGTAAGATCACCATCAAACTGGAGGAAGGCAAGGTCGTGACCAAATACGGCGACCGTCAGCTGGTGTTGGAGGATGAAACTCCCGAGACGTCCGAACCCGGCACCACCGAGCCGACCACCGCTGAGGGCGATGATGCCGCTTCCGCTGAATCTTAACATTTTTTGGAGAGCATAGATCCCGATTTTCTGCGACATCCTATCTTTGCGGGCAATCGTCCCGACAAAGGAGGGATCGTATGTTTGACAAACTCACCCTGATCCTGCTGATCATCGGCGGAATCAACTGGGGATCCATCGGACTGTTCGGATTCGACATTGTCGCGTGGATCTTCGGCAGCCAGGATGCACTCCTCGCGCGCGTGATTTACGCGGTAGTCGGTCTGTGTGCCCTGTGGTGTATCAGTTTTCTCTTCCGTGAAGAGAATGCGCTGTCACCCTCGCTGTCTGAATAAACATGAGAAAAGCGGCATGGTCCCATCGGATCGTGCCGCTGATTTTGAAGTTGTTTTCGTCGCCCGAAATATTTCATTATTTTCATTATAAAGAGGAAAACATGGAAATTCGAGCCTATACATCACTTCCCGAAGAGGCGAAAGCCATTCGGATCGCCGTTTTCTGCAAAGAGCAAGGATTTACGGAAGAATTTGATGAGACCGACCCCATCGCAGTTCATTTGCTGGCTTTTGAGGGCAACATACCCGTGGGGACCTGTCGCTACTGTGAGACGGAGAATGCAGGCACTTATCTGATTGGACGGATCGCTGTCAGCCGCCCCTATCGGGGGCGCGGGATCGGCGGCATATTGGTGCGGGAAGCCGAAGCCCGCATCGCCGCCGAGGGCGGAGGTCGCGTCCACATCGGCGCGCAGGTGCGTGCCATGCCCTTCTACAAAAGTCTCGGGTACCTCCCCGTCGGGACACGCTACATGGACGAGAGCGTGGAGCATCAGGGGATGGAGAAGGAACTTACGAAGGGGGAGTAACATGACTTGCTTTGCACTTTTTATTGCATTCGAAGTAATGTGACCGACATCATCTGCGTGATTACTCCAAAGTCGTGATCCGTACATCAATTGCGTGCTTGCGAGCATAGTCAATGGTGTTTTGGGTGCCACCCTTCTCGCCGCTATATACAGCAATCAGCAGTGTGGAGTGATCGACCATCCATTTGTTGCGCGCTTGGAAACAGGAACGGCTGTATGAGGGACTGATGTAATACACTCGATTGGCGCTCTCAATGATCTGCTTATATCTTCCCTGCCATTCTGCTTTCCAACTGCTTTCAAATCCCTCGTAAGGACTGGCACAGATAAGTTCAATGTCCTTATTCAATTTTCGCATATCCAGTACGATTTCGGCTGCCCAAATATCAACGCCTCGTGCCATACCGGTTATAAATACATTGTATCCGTCAGCAATTGCTTGATGGATCTCTTTTTTTAACCCCTCGCATACCTCATTCACCGTGTGTGAGATTTTTTCCGGGCGATGCTCCGTAAAGCAACAGCAGTGCATACCCATTTCAATTTCCGTCATAATGGAAATCCTCCTTTACCAAATTCTACTCAATACATTTTAACATAATGGTATATACATTACAAGTAGATTGTACAAATATTTTCAATATAGCGGTAAAATATATACAAGTAGGAGGTGCATGATGGATACAAACGAAAGACTTCGGAAATTGCTGAAAGAACGTGGCTGGACCATGTATCGGCTTTCGGTGAACAGCGGGTTGTCCGAGTCAACCATTGCTAACATATTCCGCAGAAACACGATTCCCTCTGTGGACACGCTGGAGCGTATCTGCGACGCTTTTGGGATCACGTTGGCACAATTCTTTGCCGATAGCGAAATGGTGGAAATGACGCCCGACCTGAAAGAATTGTTTGATAGTTGGTTAAGTCTCACCCCCGAACAGAAAAAGGCGGCGCTTCAAATGATGAAGGCGATGCGCCACGATCACTAACAAATCTCCAAAATACAAAAAGGTGCTATACCGATCGTCACGGTATAGCACTTCTTTTTGTCTGCGTTTGCGGATGCAAGTGGCATTCCCCAAGTTCCGTACGGGTTTGCAAAAACTTCGCTTCGGCAATGATCTGCCCGCTAATGCGTAGCGGTGTATCATTGTTTGCGCATACGATAAAAAAATCTCCTTCCGAAAAACGAGATTTTCTGTAAAGAGTAACCAAATGAAGCAGAACAGGGGTAAAAGTAAGCAAAAGTAGTATGTCAGCTCGATTAGTCAAATTGGGATTTATCGTTCGGACAAAAACTGCTCAAGGTTTCTTTCGTGATGATATTTTATTGAGGCATTTTTATCTTTCTCCAGAATAACATCGTTCAAGTTGATTTGGTTTAATGATGCAATCGCAAAAGCGTAATGAATAACATCCACCAATTCATTGGCTAATTGAGATTTCAAATCCTCGTTAACAGAAGCCTTTCTCCCGTCCCGTTTATTTAGAACCTCTGCAACTTTACCTACTTCTTCAACTAATTTCATAAACAAGCTGAGATCAATACCATGGCTCTTATAATGGTCATATAGGTAATCTTCATAATCCGCAATACTGATTTTCATCATACATCTCTCCAAATTCAAGTTTGTCGAACTTATTATTTCACAAATTATACCGGTACTCCACATTTTGTGAAGTTTGACTTCGCCAAGTGAAGCAGCGGTGCTTCCGCCGTGAAGTATCGTGCTTACGCACGAAGTGAAGTGTTCCGCCTCCTATCGTGCCGAAGGCACACTTCACGCACGAAGTGCGCTTCACTTGCGAAGCATACCTCGCGTGCCGCAAGGCACACTTAGTTCGAAAAAGCCCACATTTGTCAGGTAGACAAATGTGGGCTTTTTCGTGGTGCGGGCAACAGGACTTGAACCTGCACAGTCTTGCGACCATAAGAACCTGAATCTTACGCGTCTGCCAATTCCGCCACGCCCGCTGGTGCGAGAAACGGGACTTGAACCCGTACGGTGTAAACCACACGCCCCTCAAACGTGCGCGTCTGCCAGTTCCGCCACTCTCGCATATTGCTGCCGCTGTGTCAGCGACGTATATTATTATACACGAAAATTTGAATTTGTCAAGGGCTTTTTCAAAAAATTTGAAAAAAGTTTGCAGAGCGTCGATTCCCCGATTTTTTCACGCCGGAAAGTTCAAAATGATTGACTTTTGCTGCATTCTATGCTATACTGTCATCAAATGCAATGATGAAACACTCCGAAAGGATCTCTTATGAAACAATTGCGCGCCATTTTCGACTATTTCTACACGCGATTCTCCTTCTATCCAGTTTTCACAGGTTTTGCCGTGGCTTCTTTGGTGGGATTTCTGACCCGTGAGACGGTTTACCTTGCAAACGGTGAACTGGGGACCATGACTCCCCTCTCCCTGACCATGTGGCTTGCGGTTTTCGCGGGTGCTACCCTTCTTTCCCTCCTGCCGCCCAAATTCCTATGGCCTCCGGTAACCTACGGTGCTTGGTTCTGCTACGCGATCCCCATGCTTTGCGCCAATCATTCCAATGTCTGGATGCTCACTGCCCTTTTGTTTTTGATGGCACTGCTGACCTACTTCGTCCTGCGGGATACCAAGGAACTCTTTGCCGAAAACAGCAGTCTGTCGCGGATGCGCATTCTTTACGAAAAACCGGTCTTTGCCGGATTGGTGGCTCTTTTGTCGCTGGTGTCCGTCCTTCTCTTGGCGATCATCGGTGTTTATCGTTATCTGGCTTATTACTCCCCCTGCTTTGACTTCGGCATCTTCACCCAGATGTTTGAATCCATGCGGACAACCTTCCTGCCTACCACTACTTGCGAGCGGTACGGCGAACTTTCGCATTTTGCGGTGCATCTGTCCCCCATCTACTATGTTCTGCTTCCGCTCTATTGCATCTTCCCAAGCCCCATAACACTGGCGATCTCGCAGGCACTGGTGGTGGGCTCTTCCGTCATCCCACTGGTGCTGATCGCCAGACGAATGGATTTTTCCCGCTGGCAGGCGGTAGCCATCGGTGCTTGCATTGCCTTCTTCCCCGCCCTGCACGGCGGTACCTTCTACGACCTTCACGAAAACTGCTTTCTGACTCCGCTCCTCTTGTGGTTCTTCTACTTTTTGGAATGCAACAGTCACATCGGAATGGTGCTGACGGCACTCTCGGTTTGTCTGGTCAAGGAGGATGCGGCGGTCTATATCGCCTTCATCGCGCTCTATCTGATCTTCTCGGGACGCAAAAAGCTCTTCGGCACGGGACTATTGGTGCTTGCCGTCAGCTACTTTCTCTTTGCAGTAATGATGCTGGCAAACTTCGGTGAAGGAGCGATGAACTGGCGTTATCAGAATCTGATGCTGGAAGGTGAGGACTCGCTGGTTGCGGTGGTAGTCAACGTCTTCAAGAACCCCGCTTACGCGATGTCGGTCAGCTTCAACGCCGAAAAGGTGGAGTTCCTTCTGCAACTGCTCCTTCCCATGGCAGGGACGGCACTCCTGATCAGACGCGCAGACCGCATTATCCTGCTGGGGCCCGTGGTGCTCATCACCCTGCTGTCCGACTACGTTTACCAACATTCCATCTACTTCCAATACAACTTCGGAATCATCGCCATTCTCTTTTATCTGGCACTACTGAATCTGCGGGATCTTGCGCCCCGCCGGAAACAGTATCTGACAATCTGCATGGCGGTGGCGTCGATCCTCTCTTACGCGGCATTTTGCTCGCCCTATCTGTCGGTCACGGATGCATACTATAACAACACCGACACCATCGAGATCTACAACGAGGCTGTGGAACAGGTGGATCGGGATCGCTCGGTTGCCGCTACCACATTTTTCGTCCCCCATCTGTACGATTGCAAAGAATTGTATGAGGTAGGGTATGACAGCGATGCGGAGCAGATTCTGTTAATGACAGACAGCGAGGAAGGCTGGAATTATTATCACGCATTTCTGGAACAGGGCTATACCGTTGTTTGGGAGCACAAGGGCGTTGCCGCTCTGCTTCACAGATCCGCGCCCGCAGAATAAGCCGATGTGCGAGGGATTCCCCATTTGCGCTCATCCGAATTGAATACTATACAAAACCATCGATCTGCTTCGATGGGAAAGGAATATTATGATTTCACAAGAAATGCTTGCTCTGGGCAAACAGGGCTCTATCATCCGTGCGATTTTTGAATACGGCAACCGCAGAAAAGCGGAGATCGGTGCCGAAAAGGTCTTCGACTTCAGTCTGGGCAATCCCAGCGTTCCCGCGCCCGAGTCGGTAGCGGATGCGATACGCACCGCCCTTGCCGAGACCGATCCCGTTCTTCTGCACGGCTACACCTCTGCCCCCGGCAGTATGCAGGCACGCACAGCCATCGCCGCTTCCATTCGGGAGCGTTTCGGCATTCCCTCCACCCCCGATTGCATCTATATAACCGCAGGCGCCGCCGCTTCGCTGACCATCACGCTGAAGGCACTTCTCCTGCCCGGTGAGGAGGTATTGGTGCCGGTTCCCTACTTTCCCGAATATACCACCTTCATCGAAAACGCCGGCGGCAAGCTGACTCCCGTCTCCCCGGACGGCAGAATGTTCCCCGATCTTGCCGATCTGGAGCAAAAACTGACCCCAAATGTGAAGGCGATCATCCTCAACTCCCCCAACAATCCCTCGGGGGCGGTGTATGATGCGGAGGTCATCCGGCAGATCACCGCTCTTCTTAGACGTAAGAGCGCGGAGTTCGGCGCGCCCGTCTATCTGATCTCGGACGAGCCTTACCGCGAACTGGTCTGGAGCGGCGTGGAGGTTCCCTATCTTCCCTGCTACTACGATAACACCGTCGTTTGCTATTCATACAGTAAATCCCTCTCCCTGCCGGGCGAGCGCATCGGATATATCGCCCTCTCCCCCACCATCCAGGAGCGGGGACAGGTCTTCGCGGCAGTCTGCGGTGCAGGACGATCGCTGGGATTCGTTTGCGCCCCCAGCCTTTTCCAGGCGGTTGCCGCCAAATGCACCGCCGAACATTCGGATTTCTCGGTCTACATCGAAAACCGCGAACTTCTGCTTTCTGCATTGACCGAATACGGCTTTGACTGCATCCGTCCCGACGGTGCCTTCTATCTGTTTATGAAGTCTCCCGAACCCGATGCCTACGCTTTCTGCCAGCGGGCAAAGCAGTACGAGCTTTTGTTGGTTCCTTCCGACGATTTCGGCATAGGCGGATACGTGCGCATCTCCTATTGCGTCTCCACCCAGCAGATCCGCCGATCCCTGCCCGCCTTCCGAAAACTGGCGGAGGAATACGGACTCTGCTGAAGCAAGTGAGGACCCCAAAAAGGTCCTCATTTTATCTGTTTCGTAATGATCTGCACAACGGTACGGTCTGTGATGCATAGAAGAGGCCGTTCCCACTTTCCCTATTCATCGGTTTTCGCCGCAGTGGCTCGACTGCCGATCTTCTTGCGATACTGCCCGGGCGTGCATTGATAAGTGTCCCGAAAAATGTCGTAAAAACTGTGGGGACTGCCAAAGCCCGCCCGATCGGCGATCTCCTCCAACGACAGATCGGTGGTGCGGATCAGTTGCACCGCGAAGCGCAGGCGCATGGTGGAAAGATAGCGGCAAAAGCCCGTGTGGATGGTCTCGTTAAAGACCCGGGACAGATAATCCTTGTGATACCCCAGCTTGCTCGCCAGACACTCCAGCGTCAGCGGCTCGGTATAATGCTCGTCCATATAGCGGAGCATCTGCCCTACCACCGCCACGCCGTCCTTGGAACGGTGAGGAGCTGGGACGGTTCCCAGCGCGTCGGTCAGCATTCCCAGCAGAAGATAGGCAAAGCCCTTGCCGATCATGGGACTGCGCTGACGGTCAAAATTCTCGAAGGAGCGAAAGAGTACGCCAATCTCCGCGCTGCGGGCAGACGGCTCCAAAAAGGGCGTTGCAAAGGTGAGATTGCGATGGCGCTGGCTGAAGTCGGGCACGCGCATCACGGGAATGATGGCGACCCGAATATCGGCATCCGCCGAGGCAGACAGGCTGTGTACCGCGTAACTTTCCGCAACCGCCACGCCTCCCTTGGTCAAAACCCGCTTCTCTCCGTTTACCGAAACCTCCAGCTCACCCGCTTCCACAT
Organism: Eubacteriales bacterium; assembly: GCA_051867925.1. Classification (GTDB taxonomy): domain Bacteria; phylum Bacillota; class Clostridia; order Oscillospirales; family CAG-272; genus CAKSQF01. The sequence continues at coordinate 10,918 of JBJDZI010000089.1, read as the reverse complement.
ACATAACCTCTATATTGGAGTGAAAATGCGCCTCAAACCGTTTGCGATGCAGTCGGATGATATAGATCCGATTGTCCCGATCCCGAAAGGCTTCAAAATAGACTTCCATGGCGTCCTCCAAAATATCAATTTTCCGCACAAATTCTGCAAGATTTTGCATTGATATTCTACCACTGAATCGTTAAAATGTCAATAGACAAAATGTCCTTTTTCCACATTTTCAGACCGCATTGATTCTTCTGTGAATCGGAGTATCTTTATGTTACCTTTATCTAATCCAACCGAATCAATTCTGACTGCTCTGCAAGAGGCGGGCACAGATACGGCGTCCATCTCCGTGGCACTATCGCTGGATCTTGCCGAGGACGGTAAGTTCGGCAGCATTTGGTTGCTTTTATCCGACGCTGACCGCACGCTCTATCGGGTGACCGAGGGGGAGACCGCCACCGTGGAGCGTTTGCCACTGGGCTGCCTCCACAAGCCTTACATCGACAATTACGACTCCTCCTGCCGTCTGATGGCGCTCCGCACGGACGAGCCTATCCCTCAAGATGCGGACGACGAAACGCGGGAAAGGCTCCTGTCCTCGGCGTACACCTTCCCGCTGGGCGGATGCACCAACGCCTGCAAGAGCCGTCTTGCCGCATTCGTACAGATCTGGGAGCGGATGCGGCGCGGTGAGGAGATCACCGCAGAGGATCCTCTGTTTGAACAGTTCAATACCAAATGTCCGAGGTGCGGCAGACCTTATAAAGATCCGCACCGCAAGGTCTGTGAACATTGCACCGCCAAAAAGGGGACGATCATCCGCATTTTGGGCTATTTCAAGCCCTTCAAGTGGCAATTCATCACCGTTTTGGGATGCTTGGTGGCGACCTCTATGATCTCCCTGCTCTCCCCCATCCTCAGCGGAAAACTGCTGTTTGACCAGGTCATCAGCAAGCCTTCCTACAACGAGGCGGGCGAGATGATCACCGGGCGCTATCACAGTATGGGTGCGCTTCTCTGTGTCGTGGGGCTGATTTTCGCCCTGGCGGTTCTGTCGCTGGTCATCGGCATCATTCAAAGCCGCGCTACCTCCTCCATGTTTCACCGCGTGTCGGCTACCATGAAAAAGGACGTCTTCACCGCTTTGCAGAAACTCTCCTTCTCCTACTTCAATCAAAATCCTACGGGGCGACTGATCAGCCGAGTCAACACCGATGCGATACGCATCCGCAATTTCTTCTTGAACGGCGTTCCCCAGCTGATCATTCACAGTCTGAATTTCATCGGACTTTCCATCTTCCTCTTTTCCATCAACTGGAAACTGACGCTGATCGTCTTCATTCCCGTTCCCATCATCGTTCTGATCTTCCGAAAAATGCTCCCCAAACTCTGGCACGCTCACTCCATCAGCTGGCGGCGTTCCTCCGCGCTGAATACCATGATGAGCGACTCCTTCACTGGCGTGCGCGTGGTCAAAGCCTTCGCCAAAGAGGAGGAGGAAGCCGGGAGGTTCTCCAAATACGCCCACCGGCTTGCGGATATTCATCTGCACACCAACCTTATCTCCCTTGCCATCTTCCCCGTGGTCAGCCTGCTGATCGGTATGTCCAGCCAGACCATCTGGGGCTTTGGCGGCATTCAGGTTATGGGCGGGCATATGACCTACGGTGAACTGACCACCTATCTGGGCTATACGGGAATGATCTTCACTCCCCTGAACTTCTTTTCCAACTTCACCAATCTGCTGACCGAGACCAACAACGCCGCTTCCCGTATGTTCGAGACGCTGGACACCGTTCCCGACATTGTGGAAGCGCAAGATCCTGTGGATCTCCCCGCCATTCGTGAAAAGATCACCTTCGATCACGTTTACTTCCACTATAATCCCAGCCGCACTATTCTGAAGGACATATCCTTTGAGATCAAGGCGGGCGACCATGTGGGCATCGTGGGACACACCGGATCGGGTAAATCCACCATTGCCAATCTGATCCTGCGTATGTACGACGTGGTCAGCGGCTCCATCTCCATCGACGGCACCGACATCAAGAAGATTCGCATTGCCGATCTCAGACGTAACATCGCCATCGTTTCCCAAGAAATCTTCCTCTTCCGCGGTACCATCGCCGATAACATCCGCTACGCCCGCCCCGACGCCACCATGGCAGAGGTCATCGAGGCGGCTCGGGCGGCAGGCGCACACGACTTCATCCTCTCTCTGCCCGAGGGCTATCAAACCGTTGTGGGCGGCGGCAGTCGCTCCCTGTCCGGCGGTGAGCGGCAACGGATCTCCATCGCCCGCGCTCTGCTCCTCTCGCCCTCTCTGCTGATTCTGGATGAGGCTACCGCCGCGATGGATACTGAAACCGAGCGGCAGATCAGCGAAGCCATCGACCGTCTGATCGTAGGTCGCACCACCATCACCATCGCTCACAGACTTTCCACCCTGAAGAACTGCGACTATCTCCTTGCTATCGAAAACGGTGAGCTTGCCGAAATCGGCACGCATCAGGAGCTGATCGAGAAACAGGGCGTGTTCTACCGTCTCTACACCCTCCAGACCGAACAACTGGAGCGGGTCAAGTCGGGTCAATGACCCGGGAAAGGATATGTATGACTCCCGAAAACAATGACACCTTGAACGATCTGTTCCACCACCGCAAGTCGGTTGCGCTGACCCCCGCAAACGCGAAATTCATCCGCTCGGCAGGGGGACTGGTCAGCATGACCCTGCAAAACGAAGACGGCACGGAAGAATCCTTTGAGCGCGTGGTGATCATCCGCGCCTTCCCCATCACCAATCCCGACGATTTTCTGTCTGTGCGGGAACCCGGTCGGGACGGCAGTCGCGGCGACGAGATCGGACTGATCGAGACGCTCACCCTTTTCGACCCCGAAACGGTGGCGCTCATCCGCGAGGAACTGGATCGCCGTTACTTCATCCCCGAGATCACCCGTATCTTTTCGATGAAGGAAAAATACGGCTACCACTATACCGAAGCCCAGACCAGCGCAGGACGGGTGAAGTTCGTGATGAACAATCCCTCCAACAACATCCGCACGCTGGAGGATGGACGTGTACTGATCACCGATACCGACGGCAACTGCTTCTGTCTGCCCGATCCTTCCAAACTGGACAAGCAGAGTTACCGTCTCATCGAGATCTATCTGTGATCGCCTTTTGCGAAAGGATTCGTTATGAAACTAAGATATACTTTGCCAAGCGGTCTGGAAACGGCTCTGCGCTCGGTAATCGGCGATGAGGAGGTTCTGTACGCTCTGCCCTATGACGTGGAAGGCGACGATTTCATCGACGACGGATTTCTGATCGTTACCCGCACCAAGATCCTCCGCGGGCGTGGGGACGAGATCGTTGATTGCAAAGACCTGTCCACGCTCTCGGATTTCACCGCCGAAAAGCTGTACGGCAACGCAGGACTCTATGCCAAAGAAAACGGAACTTCCGTACTGCTCTGCCGATTCGTATCGGGCAAACATCTGGCGCGCTATTCTGTGATCGCCCGCGCCTGCAACGAACTGGCAAAGGATGCCTCTGCTCCCGGCGCCGTCAACGACGAACCGGAGCGTTTCTGCCCTATCTGCGGCAGACGATACCTGAAAGGCACTCATTATTGCCCGAGTTGCCGTAAAAAGAGTGAGATCTACAAAAAGCTTTGGGATATGACCAAAGGGATGCGTCTGATCCTGTTCTTCCCCATATTTGCAACTGCGGTGGCTCTGGTATTGCGGTTTGTTCTTCCTGCGGTGCAAAAAGTCGCCATCAATCAATACATCTACCCCGCGGATGGGGTGGAACGCGGCACCATGACCGGCTTTTTGGTGGTCATTGCCGCCATCATCACGTTGGACATCGTCCACCGCGGGCTGAACGTCCTGCAAGGGCGCATCTCTGCCATCTCGGGCAACAAATTCACCCTGCGGCTTCGGGAACAGCTTTTTCAAAAGCTCCACGCCCTGTCTATGTCGTCGATCACCAAGAAAACCACCGGCGACATTATGGGACGAATCAACGACGACGTCTCCACCGTGCAGAATTTCATTACCAATCTGCTTCCCTCCTATCTGTCGCAGGTGCTGTCCTTTGTCATCGCGCTGGTGATTCTGATCGCCATCAACCCTCTGATGTGCCTGTTCGTCTTCATTCCCCTGCCCATCGCTGTCTTTGCTGTTTTGAAGTTTTGGAAATATATGCGCCTGCGCTGGCGTCGCAGATGGACGCTCAGACGCCGCGTCAACGAGCATCTGCACGATGCGCTCACCGGAATCCGCGTCATCAAAAACTACGGCAACGAGAAACACGCGATCCGACAGTTCTCCGAAAAGGTCGATCGGCAGGCAGATCAGGACGAGCGCACCGACAAAGTCTTCAACACCTTCTTCCCGATCATCGGCTTCGTGCTTAGACTGGGCAATTATCTGATTCTTTTGTACGGCAACATCCTGCTGTTCGGCGGCAGTATGTCGGTGGGTGAACTGAATCAGTTCAACAGTTATTCCTCCATTCTGTACGAGCCTTTGATGCAGATCAATCAGATTCCCCAGAATATTACCGAGTTTATGACCTCTTTCTCCAAGATTTTGGAGGTTTTGGAGGAAGAACCCGAAATTTTGGACTCCGAGAAGCCGCTGGATGTAAAGCTCTGCGGCAATATCTCCGTTCGGGACGTGACCTTCGGCTACGACAGTTACAATCCAGTGCTGGAACACGTTGATCTGGAGGTGAGGCAAGGGGAAATGATCGGCATCGTGGGGCATTCCGGCTCGGGTAAGACTACGCTGATCAATCTGATCATGCGTCTGTACGAAGCAAGTCAGGGAGAGATCCTCATGGACGGGGTGAACATCAAGGACATCTCGCAGACCTCTCTGCGTTCGCAGATCGGCGTGGTGTTGCAGGAAACGCTCCTGTTCTCGGGATCTATTCGGGATAACATCCGTTATTCCAAGCCCGATGCCACCAACGCGGAGATCATTCGGGCGGCGAAACTATCCAACGCCCACGATTTTATCATGGCACTCCCTCAGGGGTACAACACCATTGTGGGAGAGAAGGGCTATTCCCTCTCGGGTGGCGAACGCCAGCGCATTGCCATTGCTCGCGCGCTGATCCACGATCCCGCCATCCTTATTTTGGACGAAGCCACTGCTTCGCTGGACACCGAAACCGAAAAGCTGATTCAGGATGCGCTGGGTAATCTGACTCAAAACCGCACCACCATCGCCATTGCTCACCGTCTCTCTACGTTGCGCGGTGCGGACAAGCTGCTGGTGCTGGATCACGGCAGAGTCGCCGAGTTCGGCACGCACAAAGAACTGCTGGATCAGCGTGAAATCTACTACAAGCTGGTCATGGCGCAAACCGAAGCCGCCATCGCCAAAGGGTAAGAAATTTATCATATTTGGGGCTTCGCCCCGAAGCCGGGCATTGCCCAGCACCTCCCTCTCCGCTTTCTTGTAAGAAAGCGGAGCAAAGAACTATTATAAAAATGGGCGGCAAATTCTTGCCGCCCATAACAGAAGTTCTTGGAGGTGCAGAAACCTTTCCTTCAAGAAGGTTCCTGCCGGGGCGAAGCCCCAATAGATATAGTTATTATTTTCTTTCTTCCAGAGGGATATAGTTTTGCGCTTCTTTTACGTTGATATACGCGGGGCGGATGATCTTGCCGGCGTTCTGAATCTCTTCGATGCGGTGCGCGCTCCAGCCGGCGATACGGGCGATGGCGAACAGAGGGGTGAACAGCTCGCAGGGCAGATCCAGCAGTCGGTAGATCAGACCGGAATAGAAGTCCACGTTGGCGCTGACGCCCTTATACATCTTCCGTTTCTCTCCGATGATCTCGGGAGCAATGCTTGCCACCAGTTCGTAGAGGGCGTATTCCTCCTCGCGTCCCTTCTCTACCGAGAGATCCTTGGCGCATTGCTTCAGAATATCGGAGCGGGGGTCGGAGATCGAGTAAACCGCGTGACCGAAGCCGTAGATCAATCCGGCTTTGTCAAACGCCTGCTTGTCCAGAAGTTTGACCAGATAATCCTTCACGGCATCAGGATCCTTGGTGTTGACGTTTGCCTTCATATCGTCGAACATCCGAACCACCTTGATATTGGCACCGCCGTGGCGGGGTCCCTTCAGCGAACCCAGCGCTGCAGAGATGGCGGAATAGGTGTCGGTTCCCGAAGAGGTGACCACGTGGGTGGTAAAGGTGGAGTTATTACCACCGCCGTGTTCGGCGTGAAGCACCAGAGCAAGATCCAGCATACGCGCTTCCAGCTCGGTATAGTGTCCGTCCTCACGCAGGATACTAAGCAGGCACTCTGCGGTGGACAGCGAACGATCGGGATAATGGATAAAGAGGCTCTGTCCGCAATGATAATGCTGATAGGACTGATAGCCGTAGACCGACAGCATGGGAAAAACGGCAATGAGCTGGAGGCATTGGTGCAGAACATTGGGGATGGAAATATCGTCGGGGTTATCGTCGTAGGCATACAGTGCCAGCACGCTTCTGGACAGGATGTTCATCATATCCTTGCCGGGCGCTTTCAGAATCATATCCCGCACGAAAGAGGTCGGGAGCGACCGAAAACTTGCCAGCACATCGCGAAATTGCTGCAACTGGGCTTTCGTCGGTAATTTAGAAAAAAGGAGCAGATAGACTGCTTCTTCAAAGCCGAAACGCCCCTCTCTCATGAAGCCGCTGACCAGATCACGGATATTGACGCCGCGGTAATAGAGTTGACCTTCGCAGGGGATCTCCGTTCCGTCGGGAGCGGTGGTTTTGGCTTGGATATTGGAGATCTCGGTCAGACCTGTCACCACGCCCTTGCCGTTGAGATCGCGCAGACCGCGGTAGACCGTATGCTGGCCGTACATTTCGGCGGTGATCCCGTTGTTTTGGCAAGACAGGTCAGCCATTGCCTGAATGTAATCGTTGCAGTCGGGAAGATTCTTGTTCATGGGTTCTCCTTTTCGCGGGGGAATTTATACTTTATTTCAATATAGTATCAGTATACCATATTTTTGTATAAAAAGCAAGCGTTATTTTTGCCTTTCACTGCCAAATAACCGATTCTCCATAAATATTTACAAATTTAACATTCGTTAAACAATCTGCAGGTGAAAATATCAGTCTTGAGCCCATCGTGCGCCTCAAGGTGCAACAAGACTGCGAAAATGTTGGAAAATCCGAGGCAAATTGATTGACAGACCGCCAATTTCTATGTATAATAAAGGAAAAGCACTCCCAAAGGAGCGTATACCAAGTGATGAAAAAAATCTACCTATATCCCAATCCCCGCAGGGATGCCTGCATCGCCGCCGCACGCGATCTGGCGCGGCGGCTTACCGATGTAGGGGCAGAAGTGTCGGTCAGCGATTGCTGTAAGGATCTGCTTCCCGATCTGCCCATTGCATCCCCGATAGGTGCCGATCTGGCGTTGGTGCTGGGCGGAGACGGCACTATCCTGCGCTGTGCCATGGAGGTGCTGGATCTTTCTATCCCCATTCTGGGCATCAATTTCGGCAATCTCGGCTACATGAGTGATCTCTCTCCCGAAGATCTGCCGGAGGCGATCTGCCGTCTGCTTTCGGGAGAACTGTTCGTGGAGCGCCGCGCGGTACTGTCCGGACGACTGGTGGCCCCCGATGGATGTACCCTCTCCCAATTTCGTGCGGTCAACGACATCACCCTCTTTCGGGGCGATCAGCCCGGACTGACCCGCACCGCGGTACACATCAACGATACCTATATGGACACCTACCAAGCCGACGGCGTGCTGGTCTCTACCCCCAACGGCTCCACGGCTTACAATTTTTCCGCCGGCGGTCCCATCGTGAACCCTGCGGCGCGGAATATGATCCTGACCCCCATTTGCTGTCACTCCCTGCTCTCCCGCTCCATCGTACTGGCAGAAAACGATCGGATCCGTCTGACTCCCATGGGAGAAATGCTCCCGCAAGTGACGGTGGACGGAATGACCATCCCGCTCCCGAAGGAAGCGGTCAGTCTGGAGGTGTCCCTATCCGACACCCCCTTCCTGCTGGCGCGGCTATCCAGAGGCAATTTCTACGACGTATTGCGCAGAAAGATGATTCCCTCCCATGATTAAACTCTATGCACCTGCCGAGATCCGCAGAGCAGAGACAGTCGCGGTGGCAAGCTGCATCAGTGAGATCGAACTGATGCAGCGGGCGGCAAACGGAATTTTGCAGGCTCTGCCTCCGACCGACGGGACGATCGGCATCCTCTGCGGGAAAGGAAACAACGCCGGAGACGGCTATGCGCTGGCGCATCTGTTAAAGGGTAAGGGCAGATCGCCGATCCTCTATCGCTTTTCCGACAAATTCACCCCTGCGGCGTCACATTATTACGGGCTGTGCCGAGCGGACGGCATCCCCGAGCGCGTGTCGCTCCGAGAGTCGCCCCTTACCGACTGTTCGCTGCTGGTGGACTGTCTCATCGGGACGGGGCTGAAGGGCGAGGTGACCTCTCCCCTGCGGGAGGTGATCGAAGCAATGAACGCATCCGGTCTGCCTATCGTCGCCGCTGACATTCCCTCCGGATTATCCGCCGAGAACGGGCAGGGGCAGATCGCTGTGCGGGCAACTCTGACCGTCGCCATCGGCGGGTACAAACCCGGTCACTTTCTCGGACGGGCGCGGGATCTGTGCGGCACGCTGACCTTATGCGACATTGGCTTATTCGATCTCGAACTCTACGATACCGAGTCTGCTCCGACCTGCATTGCATCTCTGCTGACCGACGAAGATCTGTCCGCACTTCTCTCCCCTCGCCCCCACAACTGTCACAAAGGCGATTTCGGAACGGTTACTCTGCTGGGAGGCTCCACGACCTACAGCGGCGCGCCGCGACTTTCTGCGCTGGCGGCGGCATCGCTTCGAAGCGGGTGCGGGATCGCTCGGCTGGCACTTCCGGAAAATCTCGCAGAGGCGGCCATCCCAAATTTGCTGGAAGCCACGCTCTGTCCCATGCCCCATCAGGACGGCAAACTCTCCTTTGACCGGCAGGCACTGGAGTCTGCCTTCCACGGTGCTTCATCTGCCGCCATTGGCATGGGAATGGGGCGCTCCGATGAAAACGCGAAAATCCTTCGCTGGATGCTGGAGAATCTTTCGATTCCGCTGGTCATTGACGCCGACGGGCTGAACACGCTTGCCGAGATGGATCTGTCCATTCTGTCTGAGACCAATTGCAAGGTTGTGCTGACGCCCCATCCCAAGGAGTTTTCCCGCATCTCCAAACGCCAGATGAGCGAGGTTTTGGCAGATCCCATCGAATCTGCCCGCTCCTTTGCCGCCACGCACGGCTGTATCGTCCTGCTGAAAGGAAGTGCCACCGTCATCACCGACGGTCACGATGCGCTCCTTGTAGCCCGCGGCTCCGGCGGGATGGCGACTGCCGGAAGCGGTGACGTGCTTTCGGGCGTGATTGCCGCACTGCTGGCTTGGTCATGTGAAAATCTGCTTCTCACCGTTGCCGCCGGTGCGCATATCTGCGGTGTGGCGGGTGAGATCGCCGCCAAGCGTGTGGGAACGATCTCTCAGGTGGCATCCGACACCGTGGGAGCGATCCCCGATGCCATCCTTGCCATCAGCAAAAAAACTTAGACAAAATCATACGATTTGCAACTGTTTTCTACCCATCCTTTCTGCTATCCTGAAGCCACTTCGGGACAAGTAGAAAGGATGGTTTTTTTGAAAGAAACAATGACGAAAACAATCCCGGCGATGGTTCTCGCCCCGATTTTTGCTTACTTCGGCGCGCTGGGATTTCCGATGATCCTGCTTCTTGCGGTGATCGTCTGTGACTATATTTCAGGGCTGACCGCCGCGTGGACCACCAGTTCCCTCTCCTCACGGGTGGGCATTCTGGGCATCGTGAAGAAGGTCTGTTATCTTCTGCTGGTGGCGGTGGGTGTGATCATCGATCTGGTCCTGCAGAGCGGACTTGCAGAGGTGCTTCCCTCTTTCTTCGGTGAGGGATGTCATCCCGTCGCCCTGCTGGTGATCATCTGGCTGGTGGTCAACGAATGCCTGTCGATTTTGGAGAATCTCAGCGAGATCGGCATTCCCATGCCGGGTTTTCTCTCGCGCATCGTTGCTAAACTGAAGAAAACGCTGGAGGACGCATCCAAGGAGACCGACGATGAAGACGGATCGGATCAGTAAACTACTCTACGTTGCGCTCTCGCAGGTGGGCGTGACCGAAAACGGGCGCAATAATGTGCCTTACAACACCTGGTACTACGGACGGGAGGTCTGCGACAGCGCAAACACCGGCGCATACGCATGGTGCGCGGTCTTTCTCAGTTGGTGCGCATACAAGTCGGGGCTGTCGGGGGCGATCCCCAAAGAGAACAACGTGGGCGATCTGATGAACTATTACAAACAACTCGGGGGCTTCTATGAACGGGACTGTCGCATCCCCGAGGCGGGGGATCTGATCTTCTTCCGCACATCCGGGGGACGGCACGTCGGATTGGTGCTTGCAACCGACGGCGATCGCGTGGCGACGGTGGAGGGCAACACTTCCGATGCCGTCAGGCTGCGGGACTATTCCCTCTCCGACGGCACCATCGCAGGCTGGGGCGTTCCCGATTACGAGGCTTGTGAAGAGGTCGGGGGGGCGGGAAAGGAGGGGATTGCGCTGATGGAACTCAAACAGGGCGATCGTGGCGAGGCGGTGCGGGCGTTGCAGATTCGTCTGCTTTACGAAGGTTACGATCTGGGCAGTTTCGGAAACAAGAAAGACGGCGCCGACGGACAGTACGGCAGCAAAACACGGGCGGCTGTACTGGATTTTCAGAAAAAACAGGGGCTCTCTGCCGACGGCGTCGCCGGTGTGCAAACGCTGTCCAGGTTGTATGGGCTGAGCTAAGAAGATGCAAACAG
>JBJDZI010000088.1:0-9549 GCA_051867925.1 Eubacteriales bacterium | reverse complement strand
CTTTTGAGATGCCGTGCTGCGCTGCGATTTTTGTTTCAATAATACCGCCATGCTCCTTGGCAATGGCAGCGAGTTCAGCAATATAATCCATTCAAACACCTCGTCGCAATAACTCAATAATATTATACTCATAATTACGATCATAGTCAATACGCCTTGGAAAACATTCGAAAAATATTTACAATTAAATTATGATGATAGTCAACAAAGGGTGATGGGTTTGGGATACTCCCAACAAACAAAAATTTCCGGGTGTACGGACACCGGATGTGCTTGCTATTCTCTAAAAAACTGAATCATCTTCGTTATCATGCGCTCTCGATTTCAAAACCGAGAGTGCTTTTTATTTTCAAAATCACTCACATAGGGGGAATTGAATGATGAAAAATCGCACCAGACCAGTCCGCATTGAGTTCCGTGTCACCGAGCAGGAACGTCAACTAATCCAGAAAAAGATGGAGCAGCTTGGCACCAAAAACATGGGAGCCTATCTACGCAAGATGGCGATAGACGGCTATATCATCAAAGTGGATTACACCGAGCAAAAGAAACTGGCTGCCGCCGTCAGCCGGGTTTCCGGAAACATCAACCAGATCTGCCGCCGTATCAATCAGACCGGACATTTTTATGAGGATGATATCGTCGAGTTGAAAGCGAAACAGTGTGAAATTTGGGAACTACTCAAGCAGTCACAAAAGGCTGAATTATGACCACAACGGGATTATCCGTGTATGGATTTCCCGTCAACGGTTTTTCAGACTGTGGATAGCCTGACGCTCAAGACCGTACCGTAACCGGATTTCCGGACAGTGGATTTCCGAACGGTTATCGAGTATGAAATTCATCCTCTAATCAATAAGAAATAAATTAACTCTCAATAAAGTCATCCATCAATCCAATCAATACACCTGATAGGATGGATGGGATAGGAGGTCCTATGAAGCAAGAATTTTGTAAATTTACAGTAGAGAGCCTATCGGCATCGTACATACCTTTTCCTCGTTTTCTCATGGAGGATTGCTTTGCAGAGCTCACCAACGATGCAAAGGTGCTGTACGCACTTATGCTGGACAGAGCAAGTATTTCCAAGGCCAATGGCTATACCGAAGAGGATGGCACGATCCGTCTTTACTTCACCGTGGAACAGGCACAGAAGAAGCTGCACCGCAGCCGACAAAGCGTGACGCGGATATTTCAGCAGTTGGAATTCAGTGGATTGATCTGCCGTCGAAAGCAAGGCCTTGGCAAACCTGCGATGATCACGCTCAATTACCCTTCCAATGCAAAGCTGATACAACCGAAGGAAGACAGCGAATTACCGTCAGGATAAAGGTCGAAAATCGGATAATTTATGCCCCACAAGCGACGCAAACGCTGTGGGGCATATCTTTTCCCTTGATAAAGAATAAACGGCTCTCAGGCGAGCCAGGAGCGCATAGATGGCAGAAAGGCACATATGGACAAAAAGAAAAACAAATATGATGTAGATATACCGAAAGAGGTTTTGGATGCATTTGCACGATACATTATTCCGGAAATCCGCCGTTTCCGCGAAAGTGAGGAGGGACAGGCGTTTTACAAAGAATGGCTTGAGAAACATCCCGAATACGCAGAAAAGTGAAACAGTCCGCTGGGGTCATGGTGACCTCAGCGGACTGTTCCTGCTTACGACATTATCCGAGCCATACCTTCACGGCGAAACCGCCTTTGAAAAAGTATGTGTTCGTCCAATGTCCATTTGGTGGATCCGAGGGGAATCGAACCCCTGTCCGAAAACCGATCCATATAACCTTCTCCGGGTGCAGTCTGTTATTTAGAATTCCCTCGCACTGCCGTCAACAGACAGACTGCAGTGCAAAGTAGCCACTTTATGCGTGATCGGTACAGTGGCGGACTGCCGATGCACGTTCATCGCTGAGTGACGCCCAAGCCGAAGTCGCGATACTCTTCGGGAGGACGGGCGGCAACTTGGCCGCGGCACTGCCGTTAGGCAGCCAGTGCTACGTTTTCGTTAGCGTTTAATTTTAAGTTGGGTGGTTGAAAGAGTCGCCCGGCTCTACCCGCTTATCATACTTCAGAGTCCCCGTCGAAACCTTTACGGACCCATATGACCCTCTTATTGTAGCACAAAAGAGGGCGCTTTGCAAGAGGAAATTTGTTGTTTTGCGCGATATGGAGTAAATTATTCTCAGTCTTCATCGTCGTAACGGTTGCGCGAGCGCTGGGCGCGGGCAATGTCCCGCTCTGCCTCTGCTTGGGCGGCAGAATCGCGCTTGTCGTATAACTTCTTGCCTCGGCATAGTCCCAGTTCCACCTTCACGCGGCTACCCGAGAAGTAGAGCGAGAGGGGAACCAGCGTGTAGCTGTCCTTGGATACCGCCGCGAATAGCTTCAGGATCTCCCGCTTGTGCATCAGCAGTTTCCGTTCGCGGAGCGGATCGCGGTTGAAGATGTTGCCCTTCTCGTATGGGGAGATGTGCATCCCTTTGACGAACAGTTCGCCGTCCTCGATGTAGCAGTAGCTGTCTTTGAGATTTACCTGTCCTTGGCGCAGAGATTTCACCTCGGTGCCGAACAGGGCGATGCCCGCCTCGTATTTCTGATCCACGAAATAATCGTGGTAAGCCTTGCGATTGGCGGCGATCTGTTTGATTTTATCGTTTGTTGCCATAATAGCCTCTCATCGTAAGTTTACTCCTGCCGATGGCGGCGGAGATTGTCAAGTCTCGTGGGAACACCCGTAAGCGGGTGATTTCTCAAATTTTTCACCGATAAGTATCACCGATAAGTATCGCCCGAAAGGGAGAGCGTTACGCAGAGCGTCATTCTTCCTCTTCTTCCTGTGCCTTCAGTTCTTCCATGGCGTTGTAGACCACGCTCTTTGCAAGATTTCGGTCTTTTGCGGTCTGCTTGATGGCATCCATACGGGATCTGCCTTCGGCGATATAGTGTTCCACGTGTTCGGGAATGGTCAGATCGACCCAAAAATCCTCGCTGACCGCCCCGGATGCGCCTTCAATCACCAACACGTACTCTCCGCGGGGGGAGTTTTCTTTGTAGTAAGCTATCGCGCACGAGAGGGTCATCCGTTCCACCGTTTCGTTGAGCTTGGTCAGTTCGCGGCAAAGGGCGATCCTACGCTCGCCGAGGGCGGCGTACAACTCTTCCAGCGTGTCGGTCAGACGGTGGGGGGCTTCGTACAGGATAAAGGTGCGCCGCTCCTTGGCAAGCTCGGCAAGCTGATTGCGCCGCGCCTTTTTGTCTGCCTCCAAAAAGCCCTCAAAGACGAATCTGCGGGTGGGCAGGGCAGAGAGGGTCAGCGCAGTGATCGCCGCACAGCATCCGGGGATGGAGATTACGGGGATCTGATAAGCGGCACACAGCGCCACCAGATCCTCACCGGGATCGGAGATGGCAGGTGTACCCGCATCGGTGACCAGCGCGCAGGACTCGCCCGATTTCAGCTTTCGGGCGATCTGTTCGCCCCGCTCGCGCTTATTGTATTCGTGATAGCTGATAAGCGGTTTGGAAATGCCGAAATGAGTCAGTAGTTTCAGCGTGTTGCGGGTGTCCTCGGCGGCGATGAAGTCCACCTCACGCAGGACTTTCAGTCCCCGCGCGGACAGATCGGACAGATTGCCGATGGGAGTTGCCACCAGATAAAGGGTGCCGCTCTCCACGCGGTTTTTTTCTTTGTTTTCAAGGACGGACGTATTCATCGGGAAATTCTCCGGTTTCATAGATATATTTGTAATCGGGAGTGTCCATCAGCGGAGATGCTTTGGCATTCTCGTGCAGGAGCAAGGGCTGGGTCAGGAAAAATCCGTCTGGTGCGCCGCCCTTTTTGGCTTCCACCAGCACCAGGCTCGGTGCAGATGCGGCATCGCCGTGAACGGCGGTCATCCGCTTGGGGGAAAGATTGGCACCGCTCAGCGCGGAAAAGAGGGCAGGGAGGCGGTCGGGGCGCCAAACTACGTAGAAGGAACCGCCGAATTTCAGCAGGCGGGCGGCGGCAGATGAAAAATCTGCAACCGTACCCAGCACCTCGTGGCGTGCGATGTATTTGGCATCGGAGACGTTGGCTTTTCCGCTTCCCACGGTCATATAGGGAGGATTGGCAAACACTGCATCTACTTCACCGCCGATCATAGCGGGGGTGAGATCCTTCACGTTGGCGCAAAGGACCGACACTTTTTCCGAAATGCCGTTGGCAGCGAAGTTGGCGGTGCATATGTCGGCTTGGGTAGGTTGGACTTCCACCGCGGTGATGGTGGCAAACTTACCTGCCGATGCCGCCAGCAGGGAGATCACACCGGAACCTGCGCCCAGTTCTACGGCACAGCCTTTGACCTTTTTGCGCAGATAGGCGTAGAGCAGGTAAGCGTCGGTGCCGAAGGTCAGCATCTCTTTGTGCTGGATGAGGGTCAGCGACCCGTTGATGGGGGTGGTAAACTGCTCCATAGTTCTCCTCAAAACCGTTACAAAGAAAGGCAGACATTAGCTGCCTGCCCTCTTTTGTAAGTACCCGTAGGTCGTGACTTATTCCTCAACGGGAGCGCCAACAGGACATACGCCTGCGCAAGCGCCGCAGCTCAGACATTCGTCAGCATTGATTACGTACTTGCCGTCCTTCTCAACGATAGCACCGACAGGGCAGGCATCGACGCAAGCGCCGCAGCCCAGACATTCATCTTCTTTGATCTTGAAAGCCATTTTGGTATACCTCCATAGGATTTATTTCGCATACACCCGACAGGTCGGGCGTACTCAAAGCATGGGACAGTAATTCACTGCAACTGCTATTATAACATAGCTTGCCGAAAAAATCAATTGTTATTTTCTGTTTTTTGCGGTTTTTTCTCGGAATTTTTCTCTCCGTTCTTGCCGCCTCTGCGATGATAGGGGCGGTGTCTGCCCGAAGAACGGTTTTCGGACTTATTCTCTTCGGAGCGGGGCGAGTCGGGCATTTCTCCGCCACCGAACCGCACGTCGAACTTGCTCTCCGACTTTTTCTCGGCAGGTCTGCCATCGGAACGGCTTTGCTTTTGCGGTGTGCGATCCCGACGGTCGCCGCCGTTTTTGGGGGCATCGCCGGTTTTCTGCGCGTTGTTCTTCTGCGCATCGTTATTCTTCTGCATACCGCTGTTTTTCGGAGCGTCGTTGCTCTTGGGGGCAACATTCTTCTGAACATCGCCGGTTTGAATAGTGATAGTTGGCTCGGCGGGTATGTTCTCGACCTGCTTTGCCTCGGGGCGATTGTCTCTCTTCTTGTTATGATCAACCGCCTCGCTACGGGGTGCGTGATTGCCCATAGCGTTTTGACCGCGACCGCCGCGGCGGTCGGGGGATTGAGCGGCTTGCTCGGTGCGTTTTTCGTCTGCGAGAGCGGGCGTACCGACAGGTTGCGGGCGGCGGGATTCTTGCCCACGACGCGCTTCCTGTCCGCGGCGATTTTCCGGCGAGGCGGAAACGGCAGGTGCGGCTTGCTCGCCTTTGGGAGCGCGCTGTGCGCGGTCATAGGAGGGAGCGGCAGGAGTCATGGGCTTGTCGGGATTGCCCGGTTGATTTAACAGATCACGATGATAGCGGGCGACCTCTCCCTCGGCGGCATGATCCAGACGGACAACGCAGATGCCCTTCAGCGGTTCGGTGGAGATCACCGTGCCGGGACCGTCGGGAGTAGTGACGCGGCTGTCCGCCTTGGGGGTCAGCGCGATCTCCTGCTGATAGGACTCATGTTCGTAACGGAGACAGCACATCAATTTGCCGCAGGCACCGGATATCTTGGCGGCGTTCAGCGAAAGGTTTTGCTCCTTTGCCATCTTGATGGTCACCTGAGCAAAGTCGCCGAGAAAACTGTGACAGCAAAATTCCCGTCCGCAGATGCCCAGACCGCCCATCATCTTCGCCTCGTCGCGGATGCCGATCTGTCTCAGCTCAATGCGGGTGCGAAAGACCGACGCCAGATCCTTGACCAGATCGCGGAAGTCCACGCGGTCGTCGGCGGTGAAGTAGAAGAGCAGTTTGGAATTGTCAAAGGTGTACTCTACGTCCACCAGTTTCATATCCAGTTCGTGCTCGGCAATCTTTTTGACGGCGATGCCGTAAGCCTCTTCCTCCCGCTTGGCGTTCTGGATGAAGCGTTCGTCGTCTTCGGGAGTGGATACACGAATGATCGAGCGCAGAGGAAGCACCAGATCCTTTTTGGGGATCAAATGATTTTCCTGAGCTACGATGCCGTATTCTGCGCCTCGTGCAGTCTCCACGATGGCGTGTTCGCCCTCTTTGCAGACCACTCCGCCGGCGGCAAAATAGTAGATCTTTCCTGCGGTGCGGAAGGAGATGCCTACGATATCCACCTCGTCAGGCAGGTCGTTGTAGGTAAGCTCTTTATATTCTTTCATGGTAATATCCTTTCGGAAAAAGTGTCAGGAGAGCGCCTTCCGACAGCCGTCGGCAAGAGCGATCTTCACATTATTCAAATTTGCGCTGGCAGAGACGTCTCCGGAGAGAGAGGTCAGAAGACTGTCCAGCCGCAGAATGCGCCGGATGGGAAACTTTTTGGACAGCGCGGCGATCTCGTCTTTGTAGCCGAACAGCGACTCGTAGGTTCCCCCCTGTCGGGCTGCCGCCATATCCCGTAGTGCCAGGCGGGACTCGGCGAGAAACTGCGCCATTTTCTCCCGATCTGCTGGGAGAGCGGTGGTCAAGAGATAGATCTCCTTCACCTGCTGATCGGCGACGGCAGTCCAAAACTGCAGAACCTGAGCGGACAGATCGTCGCCCTTTCCTTTTCCGCTCTTTTCCTGCAACAGCTTCAGCGCACCGCCGATGGTACCGCCAGCCAGATGCAGAAGGGCGTCAAAGGCGGAGGGATCGTTTTTCGACAGCCCGATCGCCTCGGGCGAATGCTCCGTCAGGTACTCCCGCAGAGCGTCGGGGGAAAAGGATTGCATCCGCAAAACGGGTGCGCGGGAACGGACGGTGGCAAGGAGCGAGGATGCACTCTCGCAAAGCAGGAAGAAATAGGCAGGTGTGGGCGGTTCCTCCAGCAATTTCAGCAGTGCGTTCTGTGCCTGCACGGTCAGATTGTGGGCGTCGCGGATCAGAAAGACGTGAAAGTCCAGATCGTTGGGGCGGATGGGAGCGATCTGCCGCATTGCACGGATCTTGTCGATGCCGATGAACCGCTTGCCGGAGTCCACCTCTACGATATGCAGGTCGGGGCAGTTGCCGTCGGCGAGTTTTTTTCGGTTCAGCGGATCGCTGACCAGCACATTCAGCAAGGTGCGGCAAAGCATTTCCCGCCCGCTTCCAGGCGCACCCTCAATGAGATAGGCGTGGGAGAGTCTGTCGGCGGAAAGGTCGGCACAGAGAGTGGCTTTTAACTGTTCGTTGCCGTAAATTTCACGAAAAATCGATGCAAATTCCACGATCTGTAACCTCCGTCAGATTTTGTTCGGAATGATAGAATCCAAGCATTCAAATAATTATAACAGAAAAAAGACCGTTTGTCAATCATTTTTGCGGATCGGGGAGAAATTTCCGTAGCGGATGGCGGTTCGAGTGCTTGGGAGGGAATATGAAAGCAATAAAATTTGGAATGCACGCCTTTTATCTACTGATCATCGTCACGTTGCTGGTGGGGATGGCATGGCTTGGGGGCGGGCGGAGCAGGGCAAGGGATGCGCTTCGACTGGAGGAAGAACGGCGGCAGACCGATCTGCTTCGGGGGGTCTCGCGGCTGTGCGGCGAGCTTTCGGGCGATCTGTACAGTGCTGCCGAAGCCGATTCCCAGCGGCTGTATCTGTCCAAGCTGACCGAGATCCGAACTGCGGCGGGGCAGGCGCTGGTACTGCTTTCAGCCGACGGACGGCAGACCCCGTGGATCTCCTTTTGGCAGTCGCTGGAGGGCTATACCGATACCGAGGTGTCGAATGCGCTGCATCGGGGGGAGCCCCCGGAGGATCGGAGCAATCTGACTATGCTGGCAGAGATTTCGAAGTGGTTGTCCACGCATCCCGAGGCTGTTTTGGACGAGACCATGGAATCTTTACCCGATCAGCTACGGCTTCCCACTTTGCAGACTGCTTACGCGGTGGATGAAAAAAAAACATTGCAGGTGGCTTGCCGCGCGCTGGATGTGCGGGGTGGATTGACGAGGCTTCCGGGAGGTCCTCCGGGCGTGCGGAGTTACGGATGTACCAACGCGCGGGTAGACGTGATGCAGAGCGGGGAACTGCTCTATCTTTCCCTGCATTTGCCCACGGGTGAGGGACAGATCGGTCGGGAGCGGGCGGCAGAAGTGTTTACCGAGTTTGCGGAGCGGGAAGGGTTCGGAACGGTGCAGGTCATTGATCTGTTTTTAGAGGGGGACGAATATCACGGAAGACTGGCACCGCTGGTGAAAACGGCAGAGCTGGGGCGAATTCCCAATCTGGATCGCACGCTGGAGATCGCCTGCACCGCATGGAGCGGGACCGTCTGCTACTTTTCGGCAGGACGGTATTTTTCACGGTCGGAATACAGCGGCTCTCAGGGGCTGATCAACGAGGAGAAGATCGAAGCGCTGGCACTGGAGAAGGGCGCGCGAATCGGAGCTGCTTTTCTGTATCGGGGACGGATCTGCCGCTTTCTGGTCAGTGAGAGGGTCGGGTTCACGGGTAGAACCGTCCTGTGCGTGGACGCTTCCACGGGAGAAGAGATCGATCTGTTTTACGTCTCTTATGAAAGATACGGAGAGCGGGCGCTCTATTAGTTTTGCAGGAGCGATTCCAGTTCCTCTGCGGAATTTGCGATGGCGGCGGCGCCCGCTTCTCTGAGGACGGTCACGGGACGGTAGCCCCAACTGACCCCGATGGGGGTCATGCCCGCGTTCACTGCGGTGCGCATATCCAGTTCCGAATCGCCGATGAAGGCGCAATCCGCAGGATCAACGCCCAGCACGTGGGCGGTAGCCAGTGCAGAGGAGGGATCGGGTTTGGCGGGCAGATCGGACAATCCGCGGATTTCGTCAAACAGCCCGTCGGGATAGACGGTCTTCACCATCCGAACGGCGTTTGGATGGGCTTTGTTGGTGACCACCGCCACTTTTATCCCCGCCGCTCTCAGTCGAGCGATCAGTTCGGGCATTCCGGGATAGGGAGCGGTGGTGTCCATAAAGTGATCTTGGTAAATTTCAGTATAGCGGATCACACAACGATCCACCTCTTCGGGAGCCGTTCCCTCCGGCAGGGAGCGCAGAATAAACTCCCGCCGTCCGTAACTGATGGCAGACAGAATCTCCTCCGTGGTGCGGGTGGGATAACCGTCCTCCGACAGAAAACGGTTGACCGAAGCGGCGATATCGCCGAAGGTGTCGGCAAGCGTTCCGTCCAAATCAAACAATGCGGCTTTATACATAACGGTTGACCTCCGAAAAATACAATTCGCCCTATTGTAACACAATTTCCCCCACTTGGCAAGAACGAATAGGAAATTTGATCAAACTTCAGTCTGTGTTGTAAATAGATATGAGCCAAAAAGATGAAAAAAGCAAAAAGATATGGT
>JBJDZI010000087.1:0-43146 GCA_051867925.1 Eubacteriales bacterium | reverse complement strand
TGCTACACTCCTCCTCGAGCTCTCCACCCACTTCCTTGGCTGACGGCTTTCTAAATTTATAGTTTATCGACAGTCTGCGGGCGGCAAGGATTTGCCGCCCTTTATAAAGTTTTGGGAGTTCCAAGAACCTTTTTTCTCAAAAAGGTTCTTGGTGGGGTTGAGAGCAGGGCTACGCCCGGCTCCGGGGCGAAGCCCCAATACAATTCAAAATCAATATGCCACAGCCCAGAGAACCATTTTCTTGGCGGCTCTGCCACAGCAGACGCAGGTGTCGGAGATCTCTTCCTGCTCAAAGGGAATGCAACGAGAGCCGACGCCGGTGACCTCCTTTACCTTGTCCTCGCAGGCCTCGTCGCCGCACCACATCGCTTTCACGAAACCGAAGCCCTGCTCTTTGATGGCAGTAGTGATCTCCTCCATAGACTTGCAACGGTAGGTCTTCTTTTCGCGGTTGGCAACGGCTTTGGCGAACATTGCGTCGCGGACAGCGGTGAGACTTTCCTTTACGGTGTCCTCAATGCCGTCCATGGAAACGAACTGCTTGGAGCGATCCACGCGGGAAACGATCACGCACTGATTCGCCTGAATGTCGCGGGGACCCAGCTCAATGCGGAGCGGAACACCCTTCATCTCGTACTCGGAATACTTCCAGCCGGGGGTGTTGTCGGAATCATCGCACTTCACACGGATGCCGGCGGCAGCCAGACGGTCGCGGAGCGCGTAAGCCGCATCCAGCACGCCTTCCTTGTGTTGCTGAACGGGAATGATCACCGCCTGAATAGGTGCTACTGCGGGAGGCAGTACCAGACCGTTGTCATCGCCGTGAGTCATGATGATGCCGCCGATCATACGGGTGGTTACGCCCCAAGAGGTCTGATGGGGATAAGTCAGCTGATTGTTTTTGTCGGTGAACTTGATGTCGAACGCCTTGGCGAAGCCGTCGCCGAAGTAGTGGGAGGTGCCTGCCTGGAGCGCCTTGCCGTCGTGCATCAGTGCCTCAATGGCGTAGGTGTCCTCAGCACCGGCAAACTTGTCGGATGGAGTTTTGGCTCCTTTCACCACGGGGATCGCCAGATCCTTTTCGTGAAAGTCGGCATAGGTGTTGAGCTGACGGATGGTCTCTTCCCGTGCCTCCTCGGCGGTGGCGTGCATGGTGTGACCTTCCTGCCACAAAAATTCGCGGGAACGGAGGAAGGGACGGGTTGTCTTCTCCCAACGCACCACCGAACACCACTGGTTGTACAGCTTGGGCAGGTCGCGGTAAGATTTGATGATGTCGGCGAAATGCTCGCAGAAGAGCGTCTCGGAGGTGGGACGAACGCAGAGCCGCTCGGTCAGCGGTTCGTTGCCGCCATGGGTGACCCATGCCACCTCGGGGGCAAAGCCTGCCACGTGATCCTTCTCTTTTTGCAGAAGAGATTCGGGAATGAACATGGGCATATAGACATTCTCATGTCCCGTTTCCTTGAAGCGGGTGTCCAGGATCTTCTGGATGTTCTCCCAGATTGCGTAACCGTAGGGACGGATGATCATGCATCCCTTTACACTGGAATATGCGATCAGATCTGCCTTCACACAGATGTCGGTGTACCATTTGGCGAAATCCTCTTCCATGGAAGTGATCTGCGCAACCATTTTCTTGTTATCAGCCATTTTTATGCTCCTTCGTGACAGTTTTATTTCGCAAACGATGTAATGATCTCGGCATTGCCGGTGACCTCGACAGATTCCATGCCTGCGGGCAGGAAGAAACTGTCGCCCTTCTTCATGGTCTCGCCGCCTACCGTGCCTTCGCCGGATAGGCAGAGGACATGGACGAAGCCCTCAAGGGTGGTCAGGGTAACGGGACCGACGTAACGCTCTACGCGGAAATACTTGCAGTTGGCAAGTGCGCCATCAAACTTGCCGTCAGAGTAGCGGATCTTGTCGATCTGCTCTTCGGTGTAGTCTACGATCACGTCCAGCGCCTTTTCCACGTGAAGCGGACGAAGCTGCCCGTCCTTGCCGCGACGATTGTAGTCGTAAACGCGGTAGGTCACATTGGAAGACTGCTGGATTTCTGCGATCAGAATGCCTGCGCCGATGGCGTGAACGCAACCGGCGGGGATGAAGAAGACGTCACCGGGATGTACATCCACATAGTGGAGATACTGCTCCAGCGTGCCTTCCTTAGCGGCGGCGGCAAAGGTCTCTTTGTCGTAATTCTCCAGACCGTAAACCAACTGTGCGCCCGGCTCGGCATCCACGATGTACCACATCTCGGTCTTGCCGTATTCGCCCTCATGGGTCTGAGCGTATTCATCGTCGGGGTGAACTTGGATGGACAGCTTGTCACAAGCGTCGATCAGCTTGATCAGCAGAGGGAAGCCCTTGGCAGAGTCGCCGAGGTAATCGGCAAGGGGCATACCGGCGTACTCGCCGTTTTCGATTAAGTTCATGCCGTCGTAGCGGACGGTCAGTTCCCAGCTTTCGGCGACCTTATCCAGATCGCAGACCTTGCCGAATTCGGACTTCAGTTTGGTGCCGCCCCAAATGATCTCTTTGCAGACAGGGGAGAGCTTCAGCGGGTATTTTTTCAGTTCCATATAAAAATCTCCTTTTGGGATGAGTTTGTTGTATAATCTCTATTATAGCAGACAATAATGGATTTGTAAATCTTTTGAAAGGAGATTTTTGAAAAAATGAGTCAAAATTTTCAGAATCAGAACCAGCAGAACAGCCAGAACAACCGCAGCGAGGGTCAGAACGCAGGAAAGCAGAGCGCGCAGGATGCGAAAAACGCCAAGAACGCCAACAATATGAACAACGCCAACAATGCCAACAACAAGCAGACTAACGCATCCAACAAGGCAAACGGCACAAGCACGACCAATAACGGCAACAACTGCCGCTGAGCCGCTTCACAAAAAATCCCATTCGTCTGAATGGGATTTTTTCTGTTTTCCGCATTCATCCGCCCGTTGGGGTCGTCTGAATAGATGAATACTTTCCATAAATATTTACAAATCGTTCATCTTTCGGTTACTATCTCGTTTTTTTCTTCCATTATAATAGAAAAGTAAGACTGATGCGGAGGACGAAGGATGTTCGGCTATGTAAAACCCCTGCAAGGGGAGCTGAAGGTAAAGGAATACGAGTTCTACAAAGCCTCCTATTGCGGGCTTTGCCGTGCGCTCAAGAAAAAGAGCCTCATTCTGCCCTTTACCCTGTCCTACGATTTCGTTTTTTTGGCGATTTTGCGGATGGCGGTGGCAAAGGAGATGCCTGAGGTTCGCAAGATCCGTTGCGTTGCCCATCCCTTTCGCAAGAACAAGCCCGCGCTCTCTCTCACGCCCTCACTGGAAAAAACCGCGTCCGCGGCGGCTTTGCTGGTCTACTACAACTTAAAAGACGATGTGGCAGACAAAAAAGGCATCCGCAAACTGGGTGCCGCGGTGCTTCTGCCTCTGACCGGGCGGGTGCGCAAGAAGAACATGGGCGACGGTTTGCTGGACTCGGTGATTGCCGATGCCCTTGCCCTCATCTCCGGGGATGAGCGGGCGGAGGTAGCAAGCCCTTACGCCTGCGCTGAAACCTTCGGTATTCTGCTGGGGACTGTCTTTGCCGACGGCGCGGAGGGAGAGCAAAAACGCGCTCTCTTTCAGATCGGACGGCGGGTCGGGCGGTGGATCTACCTGCTGGATGCGGCAGACGATGCCGAAAAGGATGCCAAAAAGGGGGGCTACAATCCCTTCGTTCTCGGCGGCGACTATCAGCGTCCCGATTTTGCCGAAAATATGGAGATCGCCCTCAACTGCGAACTGACCGAGGCGGCAGAGCAACTGGAGAGACTGCAGATCGCCGATCCCGGACTGTTAAACATTCTGCGCAATATCCTCTATTTGGGAATGCCTGCCGTCGCGCAGCGCGTTTTGCACGGCAAGACCTGCGGCGATTGAAATCGGACGATCCCACCAAGCATAAAACGAAATTGTGCTTGCGACTGAGCGCGACCTGTTATCCATATATCCATATCATGATTGACAATCCTTCCAAAATGGGAAGATCGAAAGGAATTTCATCAGATGAACGATCCTTACAAGGTACTTGGTGTCTCCCGAGACGCCAGCGACGAGGAAATCAAAAAAGCCTACCGTGAATTGGCACGGAAGTACCACCCCGATAACTATGTTGACAATCCTCTTTCCGATCTGGTACAGGAAAAGATGAAAGAAATCAACGAAGCCTATGACCAGATCCAAAAGATGCGCGCCGGCGGAAATTCAAGCGGCGGACGCTCCTATTCCAGTGACGAGGGGGGCGATTACAGCGAGGAGCTTTCCCGCATCCGCAGTATGATCAACTCCGGACGTTATTCCGAAGCGGATATTACTCTGGACAGCATTTCTCCAAACGGACGCAATGCCGAATGGAACTTTCTCAAGGGTTGCGTGCTGGCGCAGAGAGGGGCATACTACGAAGCGGTGCGCTATTACGAGACCGCCTGCTATCTGGAGCCTGGTAACAGTGAGTACCGACAGGCACTGGATATGCTCCGCTCCCGCAGTGCCTCTCACGGACAGCCCTATCGCACCTCCGGCTCTGCCGAAAGCACCGCTTGCGACTGTTGTTCCAGTCTCATTTGTGCCGACTGTTGCTGTGAGTGCATGGGCGGTGACCTGATCCGTTGCTGTTAGGGAGGCGATGACCGTGAGGAAAAACGCCCGTAAAACGCGGGTACTTGCGTTGTCTTCTCTGTTCGTGGCTTTGAGTGTGGTGATTCTGTATTTGGGATGTTTTATGGAAGTGCTGGATCTGACCGTTTCCGCCGTGGCATCGCTTCTGGTACTGCTGACGGTGATCGAAATGGGCAAGGGGACTGCCGCCATGATCTGGCTTGTAACTTCTGTTTTGGCGTTTCTTCTGTTGCCCAACAAATTTATTGCCATGGAGTACGCCTTTCTGATGGGCGGCTATCCCTTGGTCAAGGCGTTTGCGGAACGCTTTCCCCGCGCGATCACTTGGGTGATCAAGCTGGGATTTGTGAATGTTGCGCTGGCTGTCATTATGGTTTTGGGACATTTCGTGTTCGGTTATCCCATCGAATCGGTTTGGCTGCTCATCGGCACCTTCGTACTGGCGACCGTCACCGGAGTCGTCTTTGACATTGCGCTGACCCGCCTTCTGACGCTCTACCTGCGCCGCCTGCGCTCCGTCCTGCGAATCCAACGGCTGCTAAAATGAAATTATAATTGTATTGGGGCTTTGCCCCAAACCCTACCAAGAACCTTTTTTCAAAAAGGTTCTTGGAACTCCAAAAACTTCTGAAAAGGGCGGCAAATTCTTGCCGCTCTCAGTTTGTCGATAAACTATAAATTTAGAGTACCGCCAGCCAAGGAATGGGGTTGGGAGCCCGAGGGAAGGGGGAAAACTTCGGCGTATGAGATGGTTTTCCCCTTCCCTCGGTATTCGACAGTCTGAGGGCGGCAAATCCTTGCCGCCCTGAATTATTATGTTCGCAGTGCCAAATGCATATCAATCACAAATTCGGGTGGAGTATCCATCTGATTCAATCATTCCTCATCCACTTGTATATTTCGGATGAGGGCGTAGGTACCGCTTTTACCGAAAACTTTAACGCGGATGTTGGCGTAGCCGCGGCGCAGTTTTCGGCGGGAGCCGCTGATTGCCAGCATCTCCACGCGCTCCCGATCAATCCATGCGGAGGTGCGATAGAAGCCGCCCTTGGAGAGGATCACGGGCGAGAGTCCTTGCGATCCATCGGGAAAATCAAAGTAAGCGTTGCGGTATTCCAGCAGGATGGATGCCACCACCAGCAGAGCAACCACAGCCGCCGCGATCAGCCATTGCCAGCCGAAGAAAATGGCAGGCGGCAGACAGAGCAGGGGAAGGAAACTCTTCCACGAAATAAAATCATAGTACAGCGACCGACGGCAGGTTCTGCGGGATTTTTGGGGCAGAGCGGGAAAGAGAATATTCAGTAGCTCGGGGAGTTTATCTCTCTTCACGATGGGAAGGAGCAGTTTGGACTTCAAAAACAGAGGGTTGTGTCCCGCCGCGCGGATGCGAAGCTCCCCATATCTAAAGAAACGCATGGTGGGCGTCTGTCGATATTCGACCAGCGTGACCCGCCGCGCATCCAGATAGACCCGCCGATGGATCAGAAATCCGTACTCAAAGTAGAGCAGTTCGCCCCGACGGGTGGCAGTATAGCGATGGTATTTCACCATTTGCAGGAGAAAACCGCCGGTAAACGCCCAAAGCCAGTTCAGAACCGTGGGCAGACCGAGGGAAAGCACCAGCGTTCCCGCCACCAGCAGGTGACGGAAAACCACGTCGGAGATCGCGTGCGCAAGGTCGGAATCCACCAGATTACTGCCCATCAGAAAGACCGCTCCCCACAAAATCGCCAAAGTCAGGATGTATCGGATCAGTTTGGTACTCATCGCCGATTTTTTCAAGAGATCCTTAGTGGGAATGCGCACCGAACCGATCTCAGCCTCTTCGCTGTCGGTCAGTTGAGCCGTCAGGTGATCGGCGATCTCAATGGGCAGACCCCACAGCGTGAAGACGTTGCCCGCGAAGGTGACGATCAGATTGCACCGTTTCATCGAGCCGAAGATAGGATCGCTCTCGGAGGTGATCATCTCGATCTTGTCCAGCGAGATCACCGTGGAGCGGGACAGAATGAAATCCCGATCAATCTCAATGCGATCGGAGTAGAAGCGATATCGCCAGAATAGGAAGGCAGCACTGAAAAGAGGTGCTGCCTTGCTGTCGTTGTACTTAGGAAATGGAATCATTTCAGTTCAATTACCGTTACGCCCAGATCGCCCTCGCCGTACTGTCCGTAGCGGTAGGAAGCGATGCGGGGATCCTTTTGAAAGAAGTTCCAAAGGGCTTTGCGGAGTGCGCCCGTACCCTTGCCGTGGATGATGCGGACCGTGTGAACGCCCGCCATCTTGGCGGTGTCCAGGTAGCGATCCACCGTGAACCAGCCGTCCTCGCCGTTCATCCCACGGATGTCCAGTTCGGAGGCAAAATCGCGGATCAGCGCGGAGGTCTTGCCTGCTTTGCCTGTGGCGGCGGGACGTTTTTTCTCCTTCTTTTGCGCGGGAAGGGCATCTTCCGCCAGCATCAGATCGGATTCAGGAACGCGGGTCTGAAGAATGCCCGCCCTCACGGCGTACAGCCCCTGCTTGTCGGCAAGCGCGGTCACCACGCCTCTTTGGTTCAGGCTGATAATCACCACCTCGTCGCCCTTTCGGAGCAGGCGGGGGAGGACGTAATCCTCTATGGAACGGGTGATCACGGGATTCACCGCCTCGGAGGATTCCTTCATGGAGCGGCGGATGTTGTTGCGCGCTTCCTCCATGGCTTTGGAAAATTCGGCGGTTTCCTTGGCTTTCTTTGCCTTTTCCAGTTCCGCCATGACGTAGTCGCTGGTGGCGCGTGCGCTCTCGATGATGCGGCGCGCCTGCTCGGTGGCGCGATCCCGCTCTTTTTCCGCCTCGGCGACCTTCTTTTGGAGTTTTTCCTCGGTCTCGCGGAGCAATGCCTCGTAGGACGCGCGGAGTTCTTCGGCTTCGGTGAGTTTTTTCTCGGTTTCTATGCGGTTTTCCTCTAATTTTTCGATGACCTTCTCAAATCGCTTGGAATCGGCGTCGATGAGGCGGGAGGCGCGTCGGATGACAGAACTGTCCAGCCCCAGTCTGGTGGAGATGGCGAAGGCGTTGGACTTGCCGGGCGCACCGAGGATGAGTCGGTAGGTGGGTGCGAGAGTCGTCACGTCGAACTCGCAGGCGGCGTTGCAGACACCCTCGGTCTCCAGCGCGTAGACCTTCATTTCGCTGTAATGGGTGGTGGCGGCACAGCACGCGCCTTTTCTGCGGACCTCCTCCACGATGGCAACCGCCAAAGCGGCACCCTCCGTGGGGTCGGTTCCCGAGCAAAGCTCGTCGAAGAGGACGAGGGAGTGCTCGTCGCACTGATCGAGGATTGAGACGATGTGGGTCATGTGTGCCGAGAAGGTGGAGAGCGATTGCTCGATGGACTGCTCGTCGCCGATGTCGGCGTGAACCGAGGAGAAGATGCGTAGCCGCGATTCGTCGGCGGCGGGAATCTGCAGACCGGTCTGCGCCATGAGGGTGAACAACCCCAGCGTTTTCAGCGATACGGTCTTACCGCCGGTGTTGGGACCCGTGATGACCAGCGTGTCAAATTCGCCGCCCAAACGGATGTCTATGGGGACAATCTTCTCAGAGCGGAGCAGGGGATGGCGCGCGGCTTTCAAATTGATCTCGCCTTCCTCGGAGAGGATAGGCGCGGTGGCCCTCATCCGATAGGCAAGTTCCGCGCGGGCGAAGATGTAGGCGATCTCGTTGATGGCGCGGTAGTTGTGGAGCAGAGCGTTGCCGAAATCGGCAGACTGGGCAGACAGCGCGTAGAGGATGCGCTCGATCTCCTTCTTTTCGGCAGATTCCAGCTCGCGCAGTTCGTTATTGGCTTCTACCACCGCCATCGGCTCGATAAAGAGGGTGGCACCCGAGGAGGAGGTGTCGTGAACCAATCCCTTGACCTCACCCTTGTGTTCGGTCTTGACGGGGATGACGTAACGTCCCTGTCGGATGGTGACCAGATTTTCCTGCAGGAACTTGTTGTTGCTCTCGGAGGAGATGAACCGTTGCAGGGTGTCGCGGATCTTGGAGTTGGTGTTGCGGATGGCGCGGCGAATGTCCGACAGTTTGGGAGACGCGTCGTCCGAGATGGTGTCCTCGGACAGGATACAGCGGCGGATCTCCCGCTCCAGCGGCTGATTGGGATAAATGCGGGAAAATCGCTCGGACAGACTGCCCAGACGGATGTCCCGCCGTGCCGAATACGCGTGGATGGAGGAGGCGGAGGAGAGAAGATCGGCAACGTCCAACAGCTCACGGGGGGTGAGCATTGCGCCCTTACCTGCCCGCTCCACGCTGTCGGAGATGTCCTTGACCATGCCGAAGGAGGGGGTGCCGTGATGCTCGGTGAGGGATTTGGCGTCTGCGGTCTCCTGTTGCAGGCGCGCGACCTTTACGGGATCGTCGTCGGGAGTTGCGATGAGCGCCATCTCCCGTGCGCCCGTGGTCTGCGCACAAGCTGCCAGCAGACTGAGCACCTTATCATATTCCAATGTTTTTAATGCTTTCGTATAGTCTTTCATGATTTTAATTGATATTTGGGGCTCTGCCCCAAACCCCGGCAGAAACTTTTTGAAAAAAGTTTCTGCACTTCAAAAATTTCTGCGGACGGGCAACAAATGCTTGTTGCACATGGGTTTATAGAAAAAAGTTGTTAAGAACGCGGTAGCCAAGGAAAGGAGCGGAGCGCCCGAGCGGTGTAGCAACCGCGGAGCGGTGGCTACGGGAAAAACTTCGGCATCCCCGATGGTTTTCCCCTCCTCTCGGTTTCGGAAAGGCTTTTGTAGCATTTTAGAGCAACCGTATTGATTATCTACTCATTGTACTATTCCGCTACCGAGCGGTAAAATTGCAAGGTTGAAGGCGTGCGCTCCAAACGGGACAAGAGATACTTCTCGCAAAGAGAGGACAGCTCCCGGCGCATCCCCTCGTCTGCCTCGAAGGAGTAGAGCTTTTGCAGAGGCGCGCGGAGCAGGGAACGGAGCAGGGGGAGCGATCGCTCCAGCGGATGAGCAGGCGGGTGACCTTCCTCCATCCCGCATTCGGCGCAGATCAGTTGCCCCTCCTCGATCACCAAGGCGAAGGGCGGTTCGGTCTTGCCGCAGCTTAAGCAGGCGAAAAGATCCGGCTCGAAGCCAATGATCGCCGCCAGCCGCCATTCAAACACCGCTTTCACGAACCAAATGGGCTTGTCCCGATAGCAGAGAACGTAGAGCGTGTTCAGCAGCAGGCGGAGCAGATCCTCCTGCTCTTCCTCCTCGGTGGCGACCTGCAAAGACAGTTCCGCCAAATAGCCCGCCAGAGCAAATCTTCCCAGATCCTCGCGGAGAGGGTAGAAGGTCTCCTCAGGCGTTCCTTCTTTCAGATACCACCGATCCGCTTTGCGTTCGGAGATGAACATCTCGCCGTAGGAGAACGGCTGGCAGATGGCGTGGCGCTGGGAGGAGACCGATCGGCTGCCGGGGGCGGACACGGTGATTTTCCCGCGGTTTCCGGTGAGGACGGTGAGTAGATTATTGCCGTCGCCGGTGGGAACCACGCGCAGAACGATCCCTTTCACGCTTTCCTGTTTCGGCATACGGCACACTTCCTTTCAATGGATTTGGAACATCAGTCCTGATTCTTGAATCCGAAATCGCGGATGATAAAATCGCTGTCCCGCCAGTTTTCTTTCACTTTTACCCACAAATCGAGGAAAACCTTCACGCCGAAGAACTTTTCCATATCCTCGCGGGCGTAGGAGCCGATCTTTTTCAGCATAGATCCGCCGTTTCCGATGAGCATCCGTTTGTGGGCTTCTCGCTCGCAGAAGATCTCGGCGCGGATGCGGAGCATTTTACCCTCTTCCTTAAACTCTTCGATCACCACGGCGGTGCCGTGAGGGATTTCGTTGTCCATCAGACGCAGAATCTTCTCGCGGATGATCTCGGAGGCGATCTGTCGCTCGGGCTGATCGGTGAGCGCGTCTTCCTCGAAGATCCACTCGCCTTCATGCAGGAGTTTTTCCGCCTCTTTTTTGACGATGTTCACGCCGTCTTCCTTCAGCGCGCAGATCGGTACCACCGAAGCGAAGTCGAACAGTTCGGCGTAAGCGGTGATGACCTCGCCCACTTTAACGGCATTGGACAGGTCGGTCTTGTTCAGGACGAGAATGGCGGGGATGCCGTCCTGCTCGAAGCGGCGGAGCAGTTGCTTTTCCACGTCACCGGGGGCACGGGAAGCATCGGCAACCAAAATTGCCGCGTCCACGTCGGCAAGGGCGGTGCTGACGGCCTTCACCATCACGCTGCCCAGACGGGTTTTGGGGGAGTGCATACCGGGGGTGTCCAGAAAAACGAACTGGTTTTCGCCCTCAGTGAGGATGCCGGTGATTCGGGTACGGGTGGTCTGGGGCTTTTTGGAAACGATGGCAATCTTCTCGCCCAGCAGGGCATTGAGCAGGGTGGATTTCCCCACGTTAGGTCTGCCCACGATGGCAAGGAATCCGATTTTTTCCATATCTATGTGTGGCGGCAGAGTGCCGCATCCTTTCGACTTGATCAGAATAGTTTAGTATAGCATTTTTTGCGGGATTTTGCAAGAGTTTTGGCAAATTTTGCGGTAGAGAAGTGCTCGACGGACGCCTATCGACCGATGCCCATCTGCTGAAGGATCTCCTCCTGTCTGCGGAACATATCCGCCTCGTCTTCGGGGGAGGTCTCGTGATCGTAGCCCAGAAGATGGAGCATGGAGTGGACGGTGAGGAATGCCACTTCACGCTTCATCGAATGTCCGTACTCCTTAGCCTGCTCGGCGGCGCGCTCCATGGAGAGGACGATGTCCCCCAGCGCGCAATACTCCCCATCGCCGAAATCGTCGTCGAACAGAGGAAAGGACAGCACATCGGTGGGGCGGTCTACGCCGCGGCGCCGGCGGTTGAGGACGTGGATGCGGGCGTTGTCCACCAGCGTCACCGACACCTCGGCGGGACGGGCAAATCCCTCGTAGGCAAGGGTGGCGCGGATGGCATGGTGCAACAGATGCTTCAGCCCAAAATTGCATTTGTACAAATGCTGCTGGTTTTCAATATAAATGGTAGTTTTCATATCAGTTCTGCTTTCGGAAGGTGTGGGCGGGACGGTCACTCTTGGCTGCCTTTTCCCGATCGTGTTTTTCGTACGCTTCAATGATCTTCATCACCAGCCGATGGCGCACCACGTCCCGGGAGGTGAATTGGTGAATGGCGATGTCATCGATGCCGGCAAGGATCCGCACCGCTTGTCCCAGACCGCTCTGGATATTGCGGGGCAGGTCGGTTTGCGAAAGGTCACCGGTGACCACCGCGCGGGAGCCGAATCCCAAACGAGTCAGGAACATCTTCATTTGTTCGGGTGTGGTGTTCTGCGCTTCGTCCAGAATGATGAAGCAATCGTCCAGCGTTCGACCGCGCATATAGGCAAGCGGCGCGATCTCAATAATGCCCTTTTCCAGATTGCGGGCGTAGGCTTCGGCACCCATGGTCTCGTAGAGCGCGTCGTACAGGGGGCGCAGGTAGGGATCGATCTTGCTCTGCAGATCGCCGGGCAGGTAGCCCAGCCGCTCGCCAGCCTCCACCGCGGGGCGGGTGAGGATGATACGGGAGACTTCTTTGCGGCGGAGCGCCGTCACCGCCATGGCAACGGCAAGAAATGTCTTGCCCGTTCCCGCAGGACCGATGCCCAGCACAACCGTGTTCTTGCGGATCAGATCCACATATCGTTTCTGACCTACGGTCTTTGCCTTGATGGGCTTGCCCTTGGCGGTGATGCAAATGCAGTCACTGCCCATGGCATCCAGATCGCCTCCCTCGCCCGACAGACAGAGCGAGAGGGCGTATTCGGTCTTTTGCTCGTTGACCTCCTCGCCAACCTCTGCCAGCCGTTTCAGATGGGAGAGGGTTGCGATGGCAACTGCCACGTCTGCCTCGTCTCCCGAGACGGCGATGGTGTTCTCCTCGCCCGAGCGCAGGGAAATGCGCACCGACAGACGGTTTTCGATGAGGATCACGTTGCGATCCATACTGCCGAAAATGGCGGCGGACTGTGCCGCTGATTCAATGGGAAGAAATTGTTCCATGCGATCCTTTCTGCCAAGGGCTTTTTTGAAAAGCTCTTGAAACGATAAAGCTCTTTTTGAAAACGTATTTGAAACGATAAAACTTTGGGGGAAACCTTTTTGTAAAAGGTTTTTGAAACGATAAAACTTTGGGGAAACCTTTTTGTAAAAGGTTTTTGAAACGATAAAACTTTGGGGAAAATAGAAACTAAATGGTTACTGTGTGTCGGGCAGACCGGTCAGAGGGGTGCTTTGGGCGATGTCCATAATGCAGTAGACTTGCCAGGTCAGTTTGACGCCATCTGCGGTGTGTTCCACCGAGCGGGTCAGCGACAGGATCTGCGCCGTCCGCAACTCTTCTGCCACCAGCGACTCCATCCGCTTAGCGGCGATGGTTTCCGCCTCCTCCGGCGTGCGGGTGATGGAGACCGATTCCCAGCCCGTTTGGGTTTCGGTAGCAATAGCGATGGGCAGAGGCGTTCCGTCAGGGAGGGTCAAAGCATCCTTGCTTACTATTGTACCATAAGTTGGGGTCAAAATGCTACTGGTTTCGAAAAGTTTTATGGATTTTTTGAAAAAAATCAGCGACTTTTTGACCGCTACCTCCCCGCTGGGGCGGATGACTTTCTCCGAAAGAGGCACATCCACCGTGAAGGTACGCTCCACTTTGGCATAGACCTTGCCCGCCGCCGACGTCAGCCGCCATCGACCTTCCTCCATTTCGCACAGTCCCGAGATCAGCACCTGCCCCGGCAGGACTGCCTCGCCCGGCTTTACCAGCACCTGTCCGTCGTACAGTTCGATTCGCTCGATCAGCCCGCCGTAGGAGGCTGTCAGCGAGGAGGGACGGTCGTCCTGTACCTCGCCGTCGGGGAAAGCGGATTCGGTGACCTGCACCTCGCATCGGGTGCCGATGATGTTGATGGCGATGAAGGCGATGCGATCGTCCTTCAGCAGTACCTTTTGGGCGGTGACGATGGCATCGATGGGCGGGATGTAACTGCCCACCTCCACCCCCTCGTCGGCAAGCAGTTCCAGCACTTCTTCCGCTCCCACCCGCTCGCATCCTACCACACGAATCTGCCAGAGAAAGAGCGACCCGGCAACGGTGATCGCCGCCGCGGCACAAAGCCCCAGAAGCAGTCCCACCCGACGGTGAAACTGCCACAGATAGGGCGGCAGACCGCCGCATTCCACCGACTCTGCCATGAACCCATATGCTTTCAGCAGTCTCAGCAGTTTCCGCTTTTGGTAGAGCGGGACGGTAAAGGACAGCCGCCCCCCCTCCTCTTTTTTTTGCCGGGCGACATTGATCTTCTCCCGCAGAAAGAGGGTAGCCGCCGCCTCTGCCCGCCCGCTCAGCGTGATTTTGGCATAGCCCGCCAGAAGGCAAAAGAGTCGGAAAATCATCTGGGGCATAGCTCCATTCCTCGAATGCGCCCCGTTACCTGCATCTCGCCTGCGTAGTAACTTTTGAGCATCAGACCACTGCCGTCGATCCGCAGTCTCCCTTGGGTCAGACGAAGCAGGATCACCTCGTCCTCGTAGACCAACACTCCGTTGCATCCGATCACCGTGATCTCACCGGGGATGAAGTTGACCTCAAAGCCCGATGTGGGGATACTTTCTTTTTCCATAGCATAATCCTCCCGAAACAATAATAAGATTGCAAAAAAAGTCTATTCCGAAAGGCGGCGAAAGATGCTATGAACAGGGCACAATCCTTGTGTTCTGCCGAAAAGGAAAGCGGTGGGAGAAAACTCATCCGCGATGCAATAAAGAGGAGATTCATCTGTTGTGCAAAAGAAAAAAGCGGACAGATCTGCCTGCTCCTCTTGTGGGGGCTGATCCTGTTCGCTCTGCGGGATGCCGACCTACTGGCAGATACGGTGACGGGGGCGATCACGCTTTGCATCCGACAGGTGATCCCCGTTCTCTTTCCCATTGCGGCGGCAGGGGGCTTGCTCACCTGCTTTGCCGCCCTGCCAAGTCGGCTTTGCCGCCCCGTGGGGCGACTCTTTCGGCTGTCCGATGCCTCGGTGAGCGTGCTGGTGATCGCTTTGGTCTCGGGCTTTCCCGTCGGCGCGATGCTGGCATCCCGACTATTGGAGGCAGGACGAATCGGGCAGGAGGAAGCCTCCCGCCTTGCTTGCTACACCAACAACGCCTCCGCCGCGTTTCTGACGGGATGCGTGGGCGCGCGCTTTTTCGGGGATGTGCGGATCGGCTGGATCATATGGATTTCCACCACCGCTGCCGCGCTGTCCGTGGGACTTCTGATGGCGCGGGGCGTACCCCCTCCCGCCCCCTCTGCGGAGCGTGAGAGGACACTCCCCACCCCCGCCATGCTGGCGGATTCGCTGAAGTCCACCGCCAAGGGAATGTTGAATCTTGCGGCTTTCGTGGTCTTTTTCGCCGTTTTCTGTGCATTTTTGGATCGCGCGCTCACCGCTCTCCTGCCCGCAGGGGAGTTTGCCGCATCGGTGAAGGCCCTCACCGCCGCTTTTTTTGAGATCACCAACGGGCTTTTCGCCATTGCCGATCTCTCGATTGCGCTCCCGCTTCGAATGGGCGCGGCAGGGGCGGCTGCAGGATTTGGCGGGCTGTCAGTCTTTCTGCAATGCACCGCAGCAGGACCTGCGGTGCAGGGAATGCGCCTGCTGCAGGCGCGCCTGCTGATCGGACTCCTTTCGGGAATCTTTGCGGTTCTTTTGTGCTTTGCCCTCTGACGGCATTGACAAATCGCCCGGTTCGTGGTACAATCTAAATCAAATCAAACCAAGAAGGAAGTGGATGAACGGCTGTGAAAACGCCATCCGTATTTGTATTTGATATGGGCAGAGTTCTTCTGAACTTTGACCCTTCGCTTTGTATAGATCCCCATCTGACCGATCCCGCCGACCGCGCCGAGATCACCCGCGTGGCTTTTGCCTCCGATGAGTGGAAGATGCTGGATGCGGGAACCATCACTGATGAGGAAGCACTCGTTCGCTGGCAGTCACGCCTGCCCGAGCGGCTTCGGGAACCCATGGCGGCGATCTTCGCAGATTGGCACCGCCATATGCCCGAGATCCCCGAAATCACCGCATTGGTGCGGGATCTGCGGGCGGCGGGATATCCCGTCTATCTGCTCTCCAATGTCTCCCTGCGCTTTACCAAACTGAAGGAGTGTTCGCCCATTCTTTCCCTCATGCAAGGCTTTGTCACCTCTGCCGAGGAGATGGTTTGCAAGCCCGACCGCCGCATTTACGAGGTTTTGCTGGATCGCTATCATCTAACCGCCGAGGAGTGCATCTTCGTGGACGATCTGCCCGCCAACGTGGAAGGAGCGAGAGCGATGGGAATGCAGGGCTACGTCTTCGACGGTGACGGACAAAAACTCCGTCGTACCCTCGTGGAAATGGGCGTGAATCTTCCGCCCCGCATTTCTCCCGTGGGGACGGGACTGGTGCTGGAGGGTGGCGCGCAAAGGGGCGTGTTCACCGCAGGCGTATTGGATAAGCTGATGGAAGAAGGGTATCATTTCCCCTATGTGGTGGCGGTGTCAGCAGGTGCTTGCAATGCTTACAGTTACGTTTCGGGGCAGAAAGGGCGCACGCTCCGTTGTATGCTCCCTTCCAAAGAGACGAAATATTTCGGCGCGGGCGAACTGATTCGCACCGGAAAACTGATGGATCTGAAGAAGGTTTTCTTTGATATGCCAAAGCAGATTCCCTTTGATTTTGACACCTTCTTTGCCAGTGAGAAAAAACTGGAGATCGTGGCGACCTCCGTGGAAACCGGCAAACCCCACTATTTTCGGGTGAAACAGTGCAAGTACCGTCTGGCGCGGGTGGGAATGGCATCCTGCTCTATGCCTCTATTGACCGCGCCCGTGAAGATTGCGGGCAGATCCTATCTGGATGGCGGCGTGGCTGATTCTATCCCCGTTGCCCGCGCCATGGAGCAGGGATGCGAGAAGGCAGTGGTGATTCTGACCCGCCTTGCGGGGACTACCCCCACCGTTTCCGAGAAGATGAAGAAATTCTCCCGCCGCTACTTTCGCAGGCATCCCGAATTTGCCGAGGTATTTTGCCGCAGAGAGGAAAATTACAAGGAACAACTCGCTCTGCTGGAACAGTTGGAAGCACAGGGCAAGGCTTTCGTGATCCGCCCCACTGTCCCCACTGTCTCGCGGCTGGAGCGTGACGAAGCCAAACTGACTGCATTCTACCGTCACGGCTACGAAACCATGGAGCAACAGATGGACGCTCTGCGAAAATTTCTGAATGAATAAATTGGGGTTCTGCCCCGGAGCTGGCATAGCCCTGCTCTCACTCCGACAGGAACCTTCCCCCAAGAAGGTTCCCGCACCTCCAAGAACTTTTTGAAAGGGCGGCAAATTCTTGCCGCCCATTTCGGATAAACATTATTTCAACTTCTTCACGAATTCTTCCATTTTTTCC
Organism: Eubacteriales bacterium; assembly: GCA_051867925.1. GTDB lineage: Bacteria > Bacillota > Clostridia > Oscillospirales > CAG-272 > CAKSQF01. The sequence continues at coordinate 25,952 of JBJDZI010000087.1, read as the reverse complement.
AGTGCGGTGGTGATGTGGCGCACGGAGTAGGCGTAGGAGATTCGGGCAAAGCCCTCGCCGCAGGCGCCGAAGGCGGTGCCGGGAACAATGGCAACACTGTTCTCGTAGAGCAGACGGGTGCAGAAATCGTCGCTGGTCAGCCCGAATTTGCCGATCTCGGGGAAGACATAGAAGGCTCCCTCAGGCTCAAAGCAGGGGATGCCGATGTCACGGAGTCCCTTGACGATCAGCTTTCGGCGGTGGTCGTATTCGTCCCGCATATAGACCACGTCCTCGTCACCGTTCTTCATCGCCTCAATGGCGGCATACTGGGACGCCGTGGGCGCGCACATAATGGCGTATTGATGCACCTTGTACATTTGCGTGGTGATCTCACGGGGCGCAAGGGTGTAGCCCATTCGCCAGCCGGTCATGGCGTAAGCCTTGGAAAAGCCGCTGGCTATAATGGTGCGCTCCTGCATACCGGGGAGATTTGCGATGGAAGCGTGCTTTCTGCCGTAGGTCAGTTCGGCGTAGATCTCGTCAGAGAGAACCAGAATGTTGGTGTTCCGAAGCAGATCGGCAATGGGCTTCAGCTCTTCCTCGGTGAGAATGGAACCGGTGGGATTGTTGGGGAAGGGAAGAACCACCATCTTGGTCTTGGGGGTGATGACTGCCGCCAGTTCTTCAGCGGTGAGCTTGAAATCGTTTTTCGCTTTCAGAGGAAGGTAGACGGGAACACCGCCCGCCATGGCGACGATGGGACCGTAGCAGACGAAAGAGGGCAGGGGAACGATCACTTCGTCCCCGGGATTTACACAGGCTCGCACGGCAAGATCAATGGCTTCGGAGCCGCCTACGGTAACGATGATCTCGTCCTTGGGATGGTAGGTCAGATCAAACCGCCGCTTCATGTAGTGGGCGATCTCTTCCCGCAGAGGGAGCAGACCGGCGTTGGAGGTGTAGTAAGTTCGCCCCTGTTCCAGCGATTCGATGGCTTTCTCGCGGATGTGCCAAGGAGTGACGAAGTCGGGCTGACCTACCGTCAGAGCGGTGACGCCCTGCAGGTCGTCCAGCAGATCGAAGAATTTCCGAATCCCCGAAGGAGCGATCTCCTGAACGGTTTGGGAAAGGATGGAATCGTACTGCATCATAGGGGACTGTTGCCTCGCTCATCCACTTCGGGTGCTTCGTAGATCACGCCGTTGTTCTTGTATTTACGGAGCACGAAATGCGTGGCGGTGGAGAGAACCGCTTCAATGGGCGCCAGCTTGGCGGCAACGAATTGGGCAACCTCTCGCATGGTTCTGCCCTCGATTATCACCAGCAGATCAAAGCCGCCCGACATCAGATAAAGGCTCTTGACCTCGGGATAGTTGCAGATCTTCTCGGCGACCACATCAAAGCCGCGGTCGCGCTGGGGCGTGACCTTCAGTTCGATGACTGCGCTGACATATTCGCGGTCGGTCTGATCCCAGTCGATGAGGGCTTTGTAGGCAACGATGGTGCCGTTTTTCTCGTATTCTTCAATGGCGCGTCTGATGTCGCCGGTGTCCTTTTCGGTCATCACGGCGATCTGTTCGGGGGTCAGGCGCGCGTCATCTTCCAGCATTTTCAGAATTTCTTTCATGGGTAGGTTCCTTTCTTCAGATGGTATGAGTGAGAATCGAATGATTCTGAATAAAAGCGATCTTATTCATGCCCAAAGAGCGGAGCAGTTCCTCTGCTTCTTTATAATTTGCTCCGATGTCGGTGGGGGTGTGGGCATCCGAGCCGATGGAGACCAGCCGTCCGCCTAAATCCTTGTAGAGTGCGATCACCGAAGCCTCGGGGAGCGGTCCGCCCATGCCCTGTCGGTAGCCGGAGGTGTTGACCTCCAGCAGCATTCCGTGGTCGATGGCGGTGGTCAGCAAACTTGCCAGTTCGTCGCGGCAGAAGGAAAGATCCAGACTGTGTCCTGCGCGGATATAATAGCGGACGGGATAGGTGATGTGCGCCAGTATGTCGGAATGTCCCAGTTCGCACATTCGGGTCAGTTCGGCAAGATAGAGCAGCCAAGCCTCTGTAAAATCCTCGTGGGAAATGTTTTTCATATCCCAGTAGGCGAAGTCGTCACAGCCGGTCATGTAGTGGGTAGAGCCTACTACCGTTTCGAATTTGTGTTTTTTCAGAAACGCTTCCGCTTCTTCGGGGTATTGGGTGGCGGAACCGAGTTCGATTCCGTAGGAGAGCGTCAGCAGATTGCCGTATTTTTCCTTCGCTTCTTCCACTGCGGTCTTGGCGGCGGAAATATCGTATGTATAGATGCCGTCCAGTACGGCGTTGATGTCGTAATGGTCAGTCAGAGCCAGATGGGTGATGCCTTTGGCGATAGCAGACTCGCAAACAGCGTCCAGCGTTGCCGCAGGATCGGCGTCATAGGAGAAACAGCTATGCGTGTGGGCGTCAAAGGGGATCATTGGGTTCACCTCACAATAACAGATCCGTTGAGAGTCGGGAAAACGAATGATAGAATCGGATTCATTATAGCACACATTCCGAAAAAAGACTACCCTTTTTCAGAATTTTATTGAAAATTTTTTCGAAGTGTGATACAATAAAATATAAAGCCACCGAGGAGGATCATCATGAAGATCGGAGCGCAACTGTTCACCCTGCGGGATTTCTGCAAAACGCCCGAGGATTTTGCAAACACATTGGCAAAGGTAGCCGACATCGGCTACACTACCGTGCAGGTATCGGGAACCTGCCCCTACGATCCGGTTTGGTTGAAGACGGAACTTGACAAAAACGGACTGACCTGTGCTATCACCCACACCTCCTTCGACCGTATGCTGGAGATGCCCGAAACGGTGCTTGCGGAGCATCATACCTTCGGCTGTGACTATATCGGCATCGGTTATTACAACGGACTGCGGGAGGAAGCCGATCTTGATCGTCTCGTGGATGCGGCGCATCGGTTAGGAAAGGTATTCGCACCTGCGGGAGCGAAGTTCATGTACCACAACCACTACGAGGAAATGAACCAAGGTGCGGACGGCAAGACTCGCCTATTGTCTCTGATCGAGCGCACTTCCCCCGAGGAGATCGGCGTCACCGTCGACACCTACTGGCTTCAGTACGGCGGAGCGGATGTGGCGGACTATTTTGCCGCCCTGAAGGGACGCATCGACTGTGTGCATTTCAAGGATATGCGCGTGGTAGGTAAGGAAATTCGCATGGCTCCCGTAGGCGAGGGAACCATCAACTTCCGCAAACTCCTCCCTCTCTGCGACGACGGCGGCACTAAATACATTCTCGTAGAGCAGGACAACTGCTACGGCGAAGATCCCTTTGACTGCCTTTCCCGCAGCTTTCGCTGGCTAAAGGCGCAGGGACTGGACTGATTTGGGGCTACGGTCAGAACCTTCTTGAAAGAAGATCCCGACATCCCTAAAAACTTCAATAAAGGGCGGCAAGGATTTGCCGCCCTTTATAGAAGTTTTTGGAGTTCCAAGAACCTTTTTTCAAAAAGGTTCTTGGTGGGGTGGAGCAGGGCTTCGGGGCGAAGCCTCAATTCAAATAAAAAATTTCCCTATCTTTTTCTTACCAGATATTTGTCCAGTTTTTCTTTCATGTTGTCGGGGATATTGCGGTCGATAGGGAGGTGCGCTGCGCCTGCCATGCGAGCCGCAAACGCCTGAATGAATTCGATGTCAGCCACCATTTGCTCGCCGGAGAGCAGAGCGGGGGTGTCGTAGCTGTTGTGGATGGTTGCCGTGTTGCCGGGAGCGGAGCGGGCAAAGGAAATGGCGGGAACTCCCTTGTCGGCGAAAGGTGTGGAGTCGCTGGAATATACACCTTGGTATGCGCTAACGGGGAAGCCGAGCTCAAAGCCCATATATTTGATGTAACTAACGGTCGCTTCCTCGCAGGTGCAGCAGGAGATGAATTTGCCCATGATAGAGCCGATCATATCCAGATTGATGTTCAAAACGAACTTGGCAAGCTCCTCTTCGTGGGCGGCAACGTAAGCCTTGGAGCCCAAAAGCCCCCGCTCCTCGCTTCCGCAGAGGACAAATCGCAGAGAATAGCGGTGAGGCGCATCCTTGAAATGCTCTGCCATGGCAAGCAGTCCCACGGAGCCGGACATATTGTCATAGGAGCCTTGGGACAGAGAAGTGGAGTCATAATGGGCGGTGAAGACGATGGTCTCGTCGGTATCGCCGGGCAGATCGAAGACCACGTTGTGGGATTTGCCTTCGTATTCATCCTGCTCCAGTACGATCTTGGCGGTCTTCGCGCCCGATTCCACGATCCTGATCGCAGATTTGGCGTTGATGTTCACGCCGGGGAGCTTGGCGATACCCTCACAGACCTGTGCACGCAGTTCGCGGCGGTCGATGTCAAAGTCTGCGTAATTGGCGTTGCCGTCGTAGGTGATAAATCCCACCGCTCCGTGTTCCACAATGTCCCGATAGACCCAATAGCCCAAATAGCCGTCCAAAAGGACGATCTTGCCCTTTACTTGGGACAGCGCGTAAGGGTTACTGTCGGGCATATAGCAGAGGGGAGCCTCGACCGTCTCCGATGCCGCGCAAACATAACCTTTGCAAACGATCTCCTCGCCGTCAATGTAGAGATGGGCATCCTTGACGGTCGCCATCTGCACGGGAAATTCCTCCAGATGAGCGGGAATGCCCATACTGTCGGCAACGGATTTCAGATAGTTGGCGCAGGCAAACTCCTCCTCACTGCCGCCGGTGCGGGGGTGAGCAGTCTCGCGAATGATCTGCATAATTTTTTCAGCGTTCATACGTATAACCTCCGAACAAAATGTGATTGCCTCTATTGTACACCCATTCGGCAAAAAAAGCAAGAGGCGGACGAAAACTCGCGAAATTTCGGATAAATGTCCTAATTTGTCCGCAGAGAAGAGACGGTGCAATTGCTGTCTTGATGCGATTTGTGCAAATTGCACTATAAATTTCTAAAAAGAAGTTGGATTTCTACGTCTTGCCTATTTCTTTTTTGAAAATTATTTGTATAATTATGGTGAACAATTTCGGCAAAAAGAAAGGAAGTGTCATACTAATGTTTCAGATCCGATTTGTATGGCAGCATCTGAAAGGAAAACGGTTTGTTTTCATTTTGGGACTGTTGATTACCGTGTGTACCTCGGCCGTGGTCATTGTCAATCCCTATTTGGAGAAACTGTTGGTAGACGATGTCATCAAAGGTGCAAAAACCGACTGGTTGCTTCCCATTTTGGGGCTGATGTGTCTGGTGGTGCTGACCAAAACGGGACTGCATATGCTCAAGGTTGTCTGTATGGAGCAAGCCAGTCAGCATATGCTGATGAACGTCCGAAACAGGATCTTCAACAATATGCAGTACCAAGAGCTTCGCTTCTTCGATCGCATCCGCGCGGGCGATATCATCACCCGTACCACGGGAGACCTGGAGTATCTCCGCCATTTCGTGGCGTATATCTCCTATAACGCGGTGGATATCGTGATCACCTTCTGCTCCGCGCTGGTGATGCTACTCTTCGTCAGCTGGAAGCTGACCGTCACTCTGCTGGCGGTGATCCCTTTCATTATTCTGGCTACCGTGATCTATTCCAAGAAGGTTGCGCCCATCTACCGTACCATCCGCGAAAAGCTGTCCATGCTGAACATCAGCGCCAGAGAGAACATCTCGGGCAACCGCGTGGTCAAAGCCTTTGCTCGCGAGGATTATGAGATTGAAAAGTTCGACCGCAGTTCCAAGGATTTCAAGGACGAGAACCTGCGCGCCGCCTATGCATGGCAGAAGGTAGTGCCGGTCATCGACTTCTTGGCGCAGTTCCTTTCCTTTTTGACCATTCTGGTGGGCGGTATCTTTACCATCACCGGGGAAATCACGCTGGGCGAGTTGACCCTCTTCACCAGCCTTACTTGGGCGCTGTCCGACCCCATGCGACGGGTCAGCGGTATGCTGAACGATCTCCAGCGCTTCTGGGCGGCGGCTGACAAGGTCGTGGAGATCTGCTACGATACGCCTCTCATCCGTGACCGCGACAACGCCGTACATAAAGAGGAACGCTTCGACGGCAAGATCAGTTTCAAAAACGTCTCGTTCGGCTATACCAAGGACAAATTGGTGCTGAATCGGATATCCTTCTCCATAGACGCAGGCTCCACTGTGGGTATCATCGGTCCCACCGGCTCGGGCAAGTCCACCATCGCTTCGCTGATCGCCCGATTCTACGACGTGACCGACGGTTCTATCTATCTGGACGGTATGGACCTTCGCTTTCGCACGCTGGAGAGTATCCACAAATCGGTGGCGATCGCTACCCAGGACGTGTTCCTTTTCTCGGACACCATTGCGGGCAATATCTCCTTCTGCAATCCGTCTATGGAGATTGAGCAGGTCTACGAGTGTGCGGAACTGGCATGCGCAGATGGCTTCATTCGCAAAATGCCCGATGGCTACGATACCATCGTAGGCGAGCGGGGCGTAGGTCTTTCGGGCGGTCAGCGACAGCGGATTGCGCTGGCGCGTGCCATCGCCGCTATCCCTTCGGTGCTGATTCTGGACGACACCACCTCTGCGGTGGATATGGAGACCGAAAAGAAGATGCAGTACAATCTGCATCATCTGCCCTTCCACTGCACCACGATCATTATCGCGCAACGGATTTCATCCATCAAGAACGCAGACAAGATCATCGTTCTGGAGGACGGCAAAGTGGACGTGGGTACTCACGCAGAGCTTGCCGCCCGCAATCGCTATTACCGCGAGGTCTGTGATCTGCAGGACGAAAAGGACTTGCCGCCCTTCACGGGCGCACAGAAGAGCGAAGGAGGTGAGGCGTAATGGCAAAGCGTAACAAATACGACGTGGACGAATCGCTGGAGCAGGGCTTTGATTTTTCCAAACTGAAACGCTCCATCGTTTATGTCAAACCTTACGCCAAACTGATGCTGATCGCTCTCGTGCTGTCCATGTTCGGCTCCCTGCTGGGATTGGCAACGCCGGTTCTGCTGCAACAAGCCATGGACGTGGCGATCCCCGGCGGTAATATCAGAATGGTGGTCTGGCTGGCAGTGGCTTCGCTGGCATTGGTGCTGGTCTCCACCATCTTCGGTGCGATCCGCGGCATCATCATGTCCCGCTGCGGTCAATCTATCGTCTATGATATCCGCAAGGACATTTTCGATCATCTGCAACAACTGCCTTTTTCCTATTATGATAGCCGTCCCCACGGCAAGATTCTGGTGCGCGTGGTCAACTATGTCAACAGCGTGTCCGATTCGCTGACCAACGGTCTGGTCAACGCCATTCTGGAGCTTCTGAATCTGTTCTTCATTACCGGCTATATGTTCTCCATCAATGTGAAGTTGTCGCTGATCATTCTGTCGGGAATGCCTTTTCTGCTGACCTTCATCCTGCTTTTGAAAAACGTGCAGAAAAAAGCCAATTTCGAGAATAACAACAAAAACTCCAATCTGACCGCCTACACCTGCGAAGCCATTGAAGGTATCAAAGTTTCGCAGATCTTCAGACGGCAGGAGGAGAACAAAAAGATCTACGGCAGACTCAACCGCGAGTATCAGAAGGCTTGGTATAAAGCCGCATATCTGAACAATATGATGGGTCCCGTCACCGAAAATCTGAAGCAATGGGTGCTTTGTCTGGTCTACATCGCGGGTATCCTCTGGATCTCTCCCACCGTGGAGATCGGCGTGCTGATCGCCATGGCTACCTACGCTTCGAAGTTCTGGCAACCCGTTATCAGCCTTGCCAACATCTACAACAACCTGATCAAGACGATGTCCTATCTGGAGCGCATATTCCAGACTATTGACGAGCCTGTGGACATCTGCGACAGCCCCGAGGCGAAGCCTCTTCCCGAGATGCAGGGCAGAGTGGAGTTCCAAAACGTGCGCTTTGCCTATGAGAAGGACTATTATGTACTCAAAGGAGTGAATCTGACGGTGGAAAAGGGTCAGCGGATCGCGCTGGTCGGCCCCACCGGATCGGGCAAATCTACCATCGTGAATCTGATCAGCCGATTCTACAACGTCACAGAGGGCAAGCTTCTCATCGACGGCGTGGACATCAATGAGATCACGCTTCACTCTCTCCGCTCCCAGATGGGTATCATGTTGCAGGACAGCTTTATTTTTACAGGTACGATTGCTGACAACATCCGCTACGGCAAGTTGGACGCTACCGATGAGGAGATCCGCGCCGCTGCCCGTGCGGTCTGTGCCGATGAGTTTATTTCGCAGATGGAGCAGGGCTATGACACGCCCGTTACCGAGCGGGGCGGAATGCTCTCCCAAGGTGAGCGACAGCTGATCGCCTTTGCCCGCACTATGGTCTCCGATCCCGCGATCCTGATTTTGGACGAAGCCACTTCCTCCATCGACGCCAAAACCGAAAAACTCCTCCAGCAGGGCATCGAAAAACTGATGGAGAACCGCACTTCTTTTGTCATTGCCCACCGTCTTTCCACCATCCGCAGTTGCGACAAGATTCTCTACATCGACGGCGGTGAGATCAAGGAATCCGGCACGCACGACGAGCTGATGGCGAAGAAGGGCTACTATTATCGCCTCAGCACCGCACAGAATTGAATGAATCTAAATTGAGGCTCCGCCTCAAACTTCGCCCGCTTTCTTTCAAGAAAGCGGGCAAAGAACTTTTGCATCAGGGTGGCAAGTATTTGCCGCCCTCAGTTTGTCGATAAACTATAAATTTAGAGTACCGCCAGCCAAGGAAAGGGGTTGGGAGCCCGAGGGAAGGGGAAAAACTTCGGCGTCCCCGATGGTTTTCCCCTTCCCTCGGTATGGTATGGGGCTTTTTCGACAGTCTGAGGGCGGCAAATACTTGCCGCCCTGATTGGTTCTGTTTGAATTTCGGCGGAGCCAAGAGCCAAGGAAGAGGGTAGGGAGCAGCAGACGCTATGCGGCGGCTGCGGCGGGGAGGGAGAAAACTTCGGCGTCTGAGATGGTTTCTCCCTCCCCGCAGGCACGCACGGTTAAAAATCGCCTCACCCACTTCTTTGGCTTCGCCGAAATATGATTCATAGGCTTTGACTTCGTCGAAATCAATCCATATCGCATTCATAGAAGTTCTTGGAGGTTTGGAACCTTCTTTCAAGAAGGTTCCAAGAAAAAACCGGGCGGCAAGAATTTGCCGCCCTTTTCAAAAAAGTTCTTGGAGTTTTGAAACCTTCTTTTAAGAAGGTTCCAAGAAAATGCTTTGCGAAATCGAATTACTTCAATTCAATGATGCTCTCGTCCCACATGGCGGGAGCGTCGTAGCCCATCAGATTCACGGTGGTAGCCGCCACGCTGGAGAGACCGAACTGACCATTGTCAGCCTTCACATCGTACGCGCCGCGGTTCTGATTGTCATAAATAATGCAGGGAACGCGGTTCAGCGTGTGGGAGGTCTTCGCCTTGGGCGTGCCGTCCGCATTGTACTTCACGTTTCCCTTCTTGTCCACCTCAAACATCTCATCGGCGTTGCCGTGGTCGGCGGTGATGATGGCGATGCCGCCCATCTTGTCGATGACGGGGAGCAGGCGAGCCAGCTGGAGATCCAATGCCTCAACAGAAATCTTGGTAGCGGCGAAGTTACCGGTGTGACCCACCATGTCGCCGTTGGGATAGTTCACGCGGATATAATCGTACTTGCCCGATTCCACCAGTTCGATCATCTTGTCGGTGATCTCAGCGCACTGCATCCAGGGGCGCTGTTCGAAAGGAACGATGTCGGAGGGCTTTTCGATATAGGTCTCCAGCACCTCGGAGAACTTGCCGGAGCGGTTGCCGTTCCAGAAGTAGGTGACGTGACCGTATTTCTGAGTCTCAGAGATAGCCGCCATACGGATGCCGGTGTCCGCCATATATTCGCTCATGGTGTTGGTGATTTCGGGAGGATTGACCAGATAGCGGGAAGGAATGTGGAGATCGCCGTCGTACTCCAGCATACCGGCGTACATCACGTTGGGCTTGCGAACGCGGTCGAACTTGTCGAAGCTGTCGCCTTCGTCAAAAGCCTTGGAGATCTCAATGGAGCGGTCGCCGCGGAAGTTGAAGAAGATCACGCTGTCGCCGTCTTCCATGGTGCCCACGGGCTTGCCGTCCTCGGCGATCACGAAGGGAGGCAGATCCTGATCGATGGCGCCGGTCTCGGCGCGCAGGGTGGTGTAAGCCTCAGCGGCAGATGCGAACTGTCTGCCCTCACCCAGAACGTGGGTCTTCCAGCCTGCCTCGACCATTGCCCAGTTGGCTTCGTAACGGTCCATGGTGATCTTCATACGTCCGCCGCCGGAAGCGATCTTGCAGTCGAACTCAGCGGAGCGCAGGGTGGTGAGGAAGTCCTCGAAGGGAGCGATGTAGTCCATACCGGAGGTCTCGCCCACGTCTCTGCCGTCCAGCAGAATGTGTACCCGAACCTTGGAAACGCCTTCCTTCTTGGACTGCTTCACCATCGCCTTCAGATGGTCGATGTGGGAGTGAACGTTACCGTCGGAGAACAGACCGAGGAAATGCAGAGTGGAACCACTATGCTTCACGTTGGCGATAAGTTCGCACCAAGTCTTGGAGGTGAACATTTTGCCGCTCTCGATGGAGTTGGAGACCAGCTTTGCGCCCTGCGCGAACACCTGTCCTGCGCCCAGCGCGTTGTGACCTACCTCGGAGTTGCCCATGTCGTCATCGGAGGGCAGACCGACGGCGGTGCCGTGTGCCTTCAGTGCGACGCAGGGGTAGTTTGCCATCAGCATATCCAGAGTGGGGGTGTAAGCGGCGGCAACTGCGTTGCCCTCGTTGGCGGGAGCGATGCCGATACCGTCCATCACAATCGTGACCACGGGACCCTTGACGCCCGTGTAATTTTGGGAAGATTTGATCAGTTTAGCCATATTCTTATCCTTCTCCGATGCGAAAGTTTGCTCCCGACGGTGCATCGGTTGCCGTCGGTACTGTGAAATAGCAATATCTTCCCCTATTATATACCATAATTGTGAACAAAATATGTAGAATGAGAAAATCCTGACAATTTTTTTGCGTATGGGCGTATCCCTCCCCGAAGCAACCCCTCGACGGCGGTTCTGATCGGATGAGGGATACGCGGCGGTGTCCTATCGCTCCTGGGGCTCCAGTTCTTTGACCAGTGCCTGCATCTCCGCGCGGGTGGTGGCAGACTCGGCGCGGCAGAGAAATTCGGTCTGCGCCTTTTTATCCAGCTCGGCGTAACGCTGGAGCGCGGAGGGATGGAGGGCGAGGGTCAGAGCAAAGCCCACGGGCATTTCGGGAGTAGATGCGTTATCCTGTTTCATACGATCAACCTTTATCATTGGAATTTGGAGAAAAGATCCCCGTGGAGGTAGTATCTCCGCGGGGATGTTTTTTTATGTGAGGAAGTGTAGCGAAGTTTCGGATCAGCCCTCGAACTGGCTGTTCCACAGATCGGCGTAGAATCCGCCCTTTTGCAGAAGCGTGTTGTGATCGCCCTGCTCGATGATATTGCCGTCCTTCATCACCAGAATGATGTCGGCTTCCCGAATGGTGGAAAGTCGGTGCGCAACGATGAAAGAGGTGCGCCCCGTCATCAGTTTGGCGAAGGCAGATTGGATCTTCTGCTCAGTGCGGGTGTCGATGGAGGAGGTGGCTTCGTCCAGAATCAGCAGAGGAGGGAGGCAGAGCATGATGCGGGTGATGCAGAGAAGCTGTTTCTGTCCCGCAGACAGCATTCCGCCGTCCTCGCTGATGACCGTATCGTAGCCGTGTGGCAATCTGCGGATGAAACTGTGGGCGTGCGCCGCTTTGGCGGCGGCGATCACCTCCTCGTCGGTGGCGTCGGGGCGACCCATGACGATGTTTTCGCGGATCGTGCCTGCTTTCAGCCAGGTCTCCTGCAAAACCATGCCGTAATTCTTGCGCAAGGAGTGGCGAGTCACCGCTCGGATGTCCACCCCGTCCAGCGCGATGGAGCCATCGCTCACGTCGTAGAAGCGCATCAGCAGATTGATCATCGTGGTCTTGCCGCAACCGGTAGGACCTACGATCGCCACCCGCTGACCGGGAGAAACGGTCAGATTCAGCCCGCGAATCAGCGGCTTTTCGGGAACGTAGGAGAAGGAAACGTCGGTCAGCGCGTACGCGCCGTCGGCTTTGCCCATTGCGGGGAGGGCGGAATCGTCGCTCTCGGCGGGGGCTTCCATCAGTTCGAAGAGGCGGGAGGCGCAGGTCAATGCGTTCTGCAGTTCGGTGATCACACCGGAGATCTCGTTAAAGGGCTTGGTATATTGATTGGCATAGGCAAGCAGGCTGGAGAGATTGCCCACCGTGAAGCACAGGGCGGCAGCCTGAGCGGCTCCTGACGCGTCGGAGCGGATGACCAGCAGCGCGCCCACCAGTGCAACAGCGGCGTAGACCACGCTATTGACGAAACGGGTGCAGGGATTGGTCAGCGAGGAGAAGAAGATCGCCTTCAGCGAGCAGGCACCCAGCCGTCCGTTGATCTCGTCGAACTTCTTCATCGCCTCCTCCTCGTGACGGAAGGCGCGGATCACCTTTTGCCCGGTCAGCATTTCCTCCACGAAAGCGGTCTGCTCGCCGCGGGTCTTCGATTGGAGCTGAAACATCGAGTGGGTGCGGGAGGCGATGAACGCCGCTACGATGAGCGATAGAGGGGTGACCAGAACCACCACCAGCGCGATCTGCCAGGACAGCTTCAGCATAAAGAACAGGGTTCCCAGAATGGTCAGCACTCCGGTGAACAGTTGGGTAAAGCCCATCAGCAGACCGTCTGCAAACTGTTCCGCATCGGTGGTGACTCTGGACAGCAAATCGCCGGTAGAATGGCGATCCAAAAAGGACAGCGGGAGTGTTTGAATCTTGACGAAAGCATCGTTGCGAACGTCCCGCACCACGTGATAAGCAATCCGATTGTTGCAGACGTTCATCAGCCATTGCGCCAGCGCGGTCAGTCCGATCACCGCGGCGGCTTGCAGAAGCAGGGGTGCGATGGCGTCAAAATCCACCCGACCGGGTGCCACGATGCAGTCGATGGCGTTACCGAATAGAATGGGCAGGTAGAGGGTCAACGCTACGGTCACGGTGGCAAGCAGGATAGAGAGAATCAGCAGAGGTAAATGCCGTTTGATGTAACGGATCACCTTGCCCGGAGTGGCACTGCCGTATTTTATCATCTGTTTAGCCATCTCAGCCCACCTCCTTTGTGTCGCGGGGATATTGTGCGTAGTGGATCTCGCCGTAAACGGGGCAGGTCTGAAGCAGCTTTTCGTGGGTACCGATGGCAACCGCTTCGCCGTCCTCCAATACTAAGATCTGATCGGCGTGGCGCAGGGATGCGGTGCGCTGGGAAACGATGAAAACGGTGGGAGCGTTAGGCAGTTCCCGAATTGCCGCCCGAAGTCTGGCATCGGTGGCGTAGTCCAGCGCGGAAGCGGAATCGTCCAGAATGAGAATCTCGGGTTTGGTAGCCAGTGCCCGGGCGATGGTCAGTCTCTGCCGTTGACCGCCCGAGAGATTGCGCCCGTTTTGCTCTACGACGGCATCCAGCCCGCCTTTTTTCTCGATGATGTCCAAGGCTTGCGCCGCCTGCAACGCCTCCCGCAGAGTCTTGTCGTCTGCATCGGGCGCGCCGAAGCGGAGATTGTCCCGAATCGTTCCCGCAAACAGCTGTGCCTTCTGAGGAACCACCGCGATCTTTTTGCGGAGCGCATCGGCGTCCCACGCTTTCACATCCAGTCCGTCTACCAGAACGGTGCCGCCGGTGCAATCGTAGAAGCGGGGGAGCAGATTCACCAGAGAGGTCTTGCCCGAGCCTGTGCCGCCGATGACACCGACGGTCTCGCCTTTACGGACGGCGAGGTTAATGTGGGAGAGGGCTTCATCGCCGCCGCCGGGGTAGGCAAGGGAAACGTCCCGCAGTTCCACAGCGTAGGCGGTTTCCTCCCGCTTGCCTTCTATGGGAGCGGGCGCAGAATCCTCGTCCAGCACCTTGCCGATCCGGGACAGTCCCGCAAAGCCTCGGGTCATGGTGATGATCAGATTGGCAAGCTTGATCAGTTCCACCAGAATCTGGGACATATAGTTGTAAAGTGCCACCACCTCGCCCTGCGTCAGCACGCTGTGGTTGACCAGATCGGCACCGGTATAGATCAGCGCGATGATGGCAAGATTAACGATGACCAGCGTCAGCGGATTCATCAGTGCCGAGAGGATGCCCACTCGCCGTTGCATCCGATTCAGATCGCCGTTGCGGTGCTCGAACTCCTCGGTTTCGCTCTCTTCTTTGCAGAAAGCGCGGATGACACGCACGCCGGTCAGATTTTCCCGGGTGATGCCCAGCACGCGATCCAGTTTCTCCTGCACCTTGCGGTAGAGCGGGATGGAGATCAGCATCATGCCGAAGACCACCACCGACAGCAAGGGAATGGTGATCACGAAGATCAGCGCCGCTTTTCCATTGATGGTAAATGCCATGATCATGGCGCCGAAGACCACCACAGGGGAGCGCAGGAAGAGACGGAGGGTCAGATTCAGCGCCGACTGCACCTGATTGACGTCGCCCGTCATGCGGGTGATCAGCGTATTGACGCCGATCTGATCCAGTTTGGCATAGGAGAAGGTCTGGATCTTTTCAAACAGCGCGCGGCGCAGTCCTCCCGCAAAGCCCACCGAGGCTTTGGCGGAGAAATACTGTGCGGTGATGGCGCAGACGAGACCGATCAGTCCCAGCGCCACCAGAATCAGCATCATTTGGAACACATAGCCGCGATCGCCGTTTTCGATACCGCGATCGATGATGGATGCTACCACCAGCGGCACGAACAGCTCGAAGGATGCCTCCAACAGCTTGAACAAGGGGGCGAGGATCGCCTCTTTTTTGAAATCTTTGAGATAAGTCAGCAGTTTTTTCATTTCGGATACCGAATTTCAATCCCTTTTCGTGGAGATATTTTTGCCTATTATACCCCAAGTCTGCCCAAAAGTCAAGGGCGATTGCGAAATAAGGGAAAAATCGCGTTTGGGAGGGAAGCAGAACTGCCGAAGCCAAGGAAGAGGTTGGGGCGACTTCCGTCGCCCATGGGCATTACCGCTCGGCTTTGTCCTCTGGGTGAGGTCTGCTCAAAAGGGTGTGCCCTTCCGCTCCGAGTCGAGGTTCCTGCCCGTGGGATTCTTCAGCGCACCAAGCCGAAGGCGTTTCTATGTGCAACTTGGGGCGAGAACCGCTTCTCTCGTCGGAATTTGGGGACGACATCCGCCCTTCCGTTTGTGTCACACCGTTCCTGCCAAACCAAAATCCCGCCCCCAAGGGGCGGGATCGGGAAAGTATGTGCTTGCCTCAGCGCACGCGACGCTTCTTCAGCGCCAGTGCCCCACAAGCAGTTGCAACGATGGCAAAGAGTGCCACCACGAGCAGAGTGTCACCGGTTGGGGAAGGATCCACAGGATCGGGCTCCTCGGTGGTAGGCTCCTTGTAATCGGGATCGGGCGCTCCGCACTCGGTGCAGATGCCGTTTTCGTAGTGGTGACCGTTGGCATCGGTCTCATTGGCAATGACCGTTTGACCGCAGATCACGCAGTCGAAACAGGTGTGACCGCCCTGGGTGCAAGTGGCATCGGTGGTGACGTGAACGCCTGCATGATCGGAATCGGCGTGATCGGCTTCCATCAGCATCTTGCCCATAATGCCTGCCATCCACTTGTAGCCGGTAGTATTGGGATGAATGGAGTCGGACATATAGGATGCCAGAGTTGCGGGGGACAGCTCTTCCATATCAACGTAGTAGTAGAAGTCGAAGATCTGAATATCCCATTTTTCCTGCAGATCGTACAGCGCTTCGATCATCTTTTCGTAGGTGGCGTTGTTGTAGTAGGGGTTGGTGTAGAAGGAGACGGGGCAATCCCAAGTCTCTTTGGCGTAAGCAATGATGTATTCCATCGCGCCGATGACGGTGGTCTTGTCAAAATCAGCGAGATTCTTGCTTGCAGAGACGGTGCCCAGAGGCTTATTCTGGGAAGCATCGTTGGTAGAAAGCTGGACGATCAGACGGTCAGGAGCCACGTCGGGGTCGAAATTCGAAACCAGTCTTTGCACATAAGAGGTGGCGCCGTTGTCCACCAGAGTGGTGCCCGAAATTGCCTGTTTATCGTAGGCAATGGGGTAGAGTGCGGCGATCTCTTCCACGAAGGAGCGTCCGCCGGTGGCAGAGCCGTAGGTGACAGAAGAGCCAAGGAAATAGTAGAGGGGCTGCCGGGTCCAAGTGCCGTAAAGGGTGGGGATCTTGGCGGTCACGTCCTTGTCTGCGATGGTGGGTTCCACGCCCTTCATATCGGACCAGCCCACCAGAACGAAGCCGGACTTTTGGGTACTGCCGACGGTAGCAACAGCCTTGCCGTCCTTGTCGAAAATGCGGGCTGCCATCAGCGTGTCGCCGTCCTGCAGTTCAACGGCGGAGCCGTCTGCGGGAATCACGTAAGCGTAGCCTGCGGCGGTCTTGTCGGTCACGACGTAGCCGTCTGCAATCGCATCTGCGGGAATATCGTCTGCAACCGCCACATTGGTCAGATTGGCTTTTCCGGTGACGGTGCCGTCTACGAAGCCGCCGGTAACGGTGACGGTCGCACCGTCTGCAACGGATAGATTCGTGACGTGGAAGTTTGCAAGATCAAGGATCACGTTGGCATCTGCGGGAATCACGGCTTCTGCTACGTTTGCCAGCAGGGTAACGGTGTCGCCGCTGCCTGCTGCCGCACAGGCTTCCTCCACGGAGAGATAGGAGACGTTGTTGACCGATGCAATGATTGGGGCAGTGCCGTAGAGCTTGTACTGCGCAACCTGACTGCCGCCTGCGGTGACGGTGGCGATCTTCAGAATCTCGCCGTTCACATAAGCCTCGTTTACGGTAGCACCGGTGGGAACGACGTACTTGTAGCCGGATTTGGTAGCGGTAGCCGTCATTGCATAATTGGAGGCGTAGGTGGTGGTGCCTCCTTCGGTGAGCAGATACTGCACCTCTGCTGCATTGGCGAAGTCTACGCCGAATGCGCCGCCGAAGATGGAATTGATGTTTTTCTTGTTCCGCATTGCAAAGGTACCGCCGGAGGGGTGAGTGCTCTTGGCATAGAATACGCCGCCGGTGATTTCATTGATGGTGTTGTCATTTGCCAGACCGATGGCGTTGGGATCATTGTCCTTGTGGTCGATCTCGCCTGCGAAAGTGCCACCCGAAATCTTGTTAATGGTGGCGGCATTCCACAGACCGAACGCCCACTGGCCGGAGTAGGATGCGCCGTAGAAGAGACCGTCGGTGATTTCCTCGATGGAACCGCCCTGATTGTAGATACCGAAAGCTTTACATCCGCTGCCTTCGGTCACTTTGGCGATGAAGTTACCGCCGGAGATCTTGCCCACCGATGCGGTATTGTTCTGATTGCGCAGACCGATGATGGTGCCGTTATTGTTGATAGACTCGGCGTACATGGTACCGCCGCAGATCTCGTCAATGCGCCCCCAGTTGGCGATGGCGATGGAGTTGGGTGCCTGCTGGGTGTGCATCATAAACGCCTGAATCAGACCGCCGGAAATCTTCTGTACGGTAGAGCCGGCAGAGTTACGGATACCGAAGCAGAAATCTCTTGCGTTGGTGCGGGCAGTGATGACACCGCCTGCGATTTCACCAACGGTGCCACCGTCGTTTTTGATACCAAAAGCAACACCGGTGCCTGAACTTTCGCATTCTGCAAAAATCTCACCGCCGGTCATCTTGGTAAGCGAAGCTCCGCCTGTGTTGCGCAGACCGATGGATTCACCGGCGTTGCCCTTATGGAGAGTGTACATCGAACCGCCGGAGATGAGTTCCACCACGCCGCCGTTTCGGTTGTTGACACACATAATGTTGAGGCCGGAGGTGGTGTGATTCTTGATGGCACGGAGGAAGCCGCCGGAAATTTCGGTGACGGTACCTTCGTTGATGATACCGTAGCACCAGTAAGTGCCGTTGGCAATGGCTTCAACGGTGCCGGATTTCAGCGTCATGGATGCACCGGAGCGGTTATAGATGCCGGTGGCTTGGGTGCTTCCGCCCGTACCGGTGACCGAAATGTTCGCGCCGTCTACGATCAGCGTGCCGTAGTTCTGAATTGCCGCCTGCACGTCTGCGGCGTCGGTGGTAAATCCGAGCTTACCTCCGCCCACCGAGTCGGTGACGGTCAGCGTGCCGTTGTTGGTGACGGTGGCAGTCAGATTGTGACCTGCCAGGTCAAGGATCTTGTTCTCGCCCGCATTGACGGTGATGGCGCTGCTGCTGTCCGCGGTGAGCCGGATCGTTTCCGCTTCTTGCGCGAAACTACCTACGCACAGCATGGGCAGAACCATTGCCAATGTGAGCAGAAGTGCCAGTGCCCGACGGGCGTTTGTGTGGAAGTGCTTCATGGGGAATCTCCTTTGTAAGAAATTTTGTTACGGTTTCTGCGGATTTTTTTAGAAAAACACGGAACAACTAAACACATGATAACAGATTTTCGGCATATTGTCAAGAGGTGGATGAAAATTTGTCGAATTTCTGCAATGATTTCACAACAAAACGCCCTGCGGTGGAAGAGAACTGCCTTTGCCCACGGAGGTAAGGTCAGAACTGTCGAGCCTCCCTCGGTCAGAACTGGCGAGCCAAGGAAAGAGGAAAGGAGGAGCCGCCGCAGCCGGCGTGGAGGAAAGGGGAAAAACTTCAACGTCTGAGATGGTTTTCCCGTAGCCACCGCGGAGCGGTTGTTGCGTCCCTCACAAGCGGACTAACGATGATCGTAAAACAAAAACTCAATTGTTGCGCCTTGGGAGCGGAATATGAAGCCCGTTTCGGGATTCCACTATTTTACAGAAAGAAAGTGGCGCAAAGAACTGCGCGAGGAAGGCGAAACCTGCGGTTTCTCCTCCCAGCAGCCGCCGCATAGCGGCTGCTGC
The DNA here is from genome assembly GCA_051867925.1 of Eubacteriales bacterium. GTDB lineage: Bacteria > Bacillota > Clostridia > Oscillospirales > CAG-272 > CAKSQF01. The sequence goes on along the minus strand of JBJDZI010000087.1, from coordinate 6,995 downwards.
TACCCCCAACCTTTTCCCTCATGGGTATAGCCGTTTCTGCTCTCTCCTCGGTGTAATCTGTTCAAAAGGGTGTACTGTCACGCGACCAGTCGTGGTACCTGCCCGTGGGATTCTTCAGCGACACCAAGCCGAGGGCGTTTGTGCGTGCGACTTGAGAGAGTGCGCAGGTATTGCCGCCTTTCCCAAAAACAAAAAGAGCGACAAATATGCCGCTCTTTTCATCAGTCCTTGAAGGAATCCTCGGAGGATTCCTTCAATTCCCAAAATCGCTTATTCAGCGTCGTCCTCTTCTTCAACGTCCTCGGTGAGAGCGCGGATGGAGAGAGAAACCTTCTGCTTCTCTTCGTCGATGCCGATGATCTTGGCGTTCACTACATCGCCTACGGAAACAACTTCGGAAGGCGCGCCGACTCTCTTGTCAGCCAGCTGAGAAATGTGGATCAGACCGTCCACGTCGGGAACGATCTCTGCAAATGCGCCGAAGGGAGTCAGGTTGACGATCTTCACAGATGCAACGTCGCCTACGGAGTACTTGCTCATGAAGATGTTCCAAGGATTGGTCTCCTCGGTCTTGTAGCCCAGAGAAATGCGCTTCTTCTCAGCGTCGAAGCCCTTCACGAATACGGTCAGGGTGTCGCCGACGGAAACGACCTCAGCGGGGTTCTTGATGTGACCCCAAGACAGCTCGGTGATATGTACCATGCCGTCTACGCCACCCAGGTCTACGAATGCGCCGTAGGAAGTCAGAGATTTCACGGCACCGGTAAACTGCTGACCAACCTCAAGGGTCTCCCAGAACTTGGCGATTGCTTCCTTGCGCTCCTTGCGGAGAACGGTCTTGATGGAAGCAACTGCACGGTTTCTGCCCTCGCTGATCTCGATGATGACACACTTCTGCGTAGTACCTACCAGAGCCTTCATATCGCCGTCCTTAGGAACGCCGGTCTGAGATGCGGGAACGAATACCTTTACCGCGCCAATGGCAAGCATAACGCCGCCCTTGATGACCTCGGTAACCTTGCCTTCGAGAACCTCACCGGTCTCGGCAGCTTCGACGATCTTCTTCCAATCGCCGATGCGCTCAATGCGCTTGCGGGACAGACCTGCAACGCCCTCGATGTCGCTGACGCGGACAACGAACGCCTCGATCTCGTCGCCTACCTTAAATTCGGAGCCTGCCAGCTCTTCGGCGGGGATGATACCCGTTACGTTGGCGGAAAGGTCAACATGCACTTCGGTGGACGAAATGGACGTGATGATACCCTTGACGATGTCTCCTGTATTTAAAGTTTTGAGTGAGCCTTCAAGCAGAGTTTCAAAATTTTCGGTGCTTTCGATGATTTCGCTCATAGTTTTTTTTACCTCCTCTATTATATCGCCCGGCGTCGATGCGCCTGCGGTAATACCAATGATTTGAGCCGCCCCAACGGTTTCGGGATCCAGCTCGGATGCGTCCTCGATCAGGACGGTATTTACGAGATTTTTTCGCGCTACGGTGCAGAGCGCCCGCGTGTTGGAGGACTCTCTGCCGCCGATGACTACCATCAGATCCACCTCTTTGGAGAGTTGTTCTGCTTCAGTCTGGCGATTTTCAGTCGCTTTACATATTGTATCAAAAAAAATCGGATTTGTACAGTGGTTTTTGAAAAAAACTTGACATTTGTTCCATTCCGCCAATTTTTGAGTCGTTTGAGCCACGATTATGCAACTTTTATTAGCGAAATTGCACAAATTCACCTCTTCTACGGAGGGAATAACCACTGCTTCGCCCTTGGCGTAGCTGACGATCCCGCGCACTTCGGGGTGAGTCGGATCGCCCGAGACCACCAGAGTGTTGTCGGGTGAGGTTTCTCTGCCCACGATGGTGTGGATCTTCTTGACGAAGGGACAGGTGCAGTCCAGCACCGAAAGGGAAGGATTGCGCGCTGCCATCTCGGCAAGCCGATCCATGATCACCCGCCGCGTACCGTGGGCGCGGATCACGATGACCACGGGACTGTCCTCGGTAGCGGAAGCGGCAACCTCGAAGACGGCATCTTCCGAAAGAACCGCCACGCCTGCCGTTTCCAGCCGCTCCACCACATGGGGATTGTGGATCAGCATCCCCAGCGTACAGATGCGGCGACCGGGAGTGCCTTCGTTGATCAGAGCCTGTACCGCGTCCACCGCCCGTTGCACCCCGAAACAAAATCCGGCGTAGCGAGCGACTTTAATCTCCATCGCTTACCTCGGTAGCGGGGACTTTGCGGGGATCGGGGACCGATTCGGGGATCATATCGGTGATCTTTTGAAAAATATATTCGGAAGCCCGCTGATAATCCGCTCCCTTGCCGCCGGTAAAGCCCAATTCCTCGTAGGTAATGGGCTTGCCGATGTTCACATAAGTGCGGTGCAGGAATCTGATCTTCCAAGTCTTGGTGTGGATGCAGACAGGCAGGATGGTTGCCTTGGAATGGGCGGCGATGAGTCCGATCCCACCCTTCACGGGGGTGGTGCGGGGGTCAACGCCGGGGTGGCGGGTGCCCTGCGGATAAAGTCCTACCATCTCGCCCTGCTCCAACAGGTTAAGTGTGTTTTTGATGGACGCGGCGGCGTTGGCGGCAACCTTGCGATCGACCGGGAATGCGCCCAGTGCTTTGACCAGATGCTTCAGCACGGGAACCTTGAACAGCTCCGCCTTGGCAAAGTAGCGCACTTGTCGCTTCATGGATGCGCCCAAAACGATGACGTCGTGATCGGACAGATGGTTGGCGCAGACCACGACGGGACCCTCAGTGGGTTCGTTTTCCCGTCCCGTGATCTTGACGCGATAGATCAGACGGAAAAATCCGCCTAAACAAGTGTGTGCTACGGAATAAAAGCTCATGACAGTCTCTCCTTGATGATATTCAGCGCAGCCGCGAAGGTTTCTTCGGGTTCCATGTCGGAATTATTCAGTTCTATGGCATCTGCCGCCTTGATCAGCGGCGAAGCGGCTCGGGTGGAGTCAGCGCGGTCTCGCTCGATCATGGAGGCAAGCACTTCTTCGTAAGTCGTTTCAACGCCCTTTTGCAGCAGTTCTTCAAAGCGTCTGCGGGCTTTTGCCTCGGGGGAGCAGACCAGAAAGATCTTCACGTCGGCGTTTGGCAGGATCACGGTGCCGATGTCTCTGCCGTCCATGATCACGTTGTTGTGCTCGGCGATCTCCTTTTGAGCGGAGAGCAGGAAAGCGCGCACCGCGGGGATGGCGGAGACCTTGGAGGCGTACAGGGATATCTCGGGGGTGCGGATCAAGCCGCTCACGTCCTCTTTGCAGAGGAGAACGTGCTGCGCGCCGTCCTGATAAGTAAGCTCCAACTGAATTTCGGGGAGCAGAGCGGCAACCGCTTCGGGATCGGAGGGATCCACGTCTTTCCGACGGACGAAGAGTCCGATGGAGCGATAGAGTGCTCCGGTATCCACATAAACATATTGCAGATGGGAAGCCAGGTTCTTTGCGAGGGTACTTTTACCGGCACCGGAAGGGCCGTCCAATGCAATCTGAATCATTTTGTTATCCTTCCAAATATTTTTTCTCGGAACCCTTTTGGAAAAGGATTCCGAACCTCCCAAAACTTTTTGGGGAAAGAGATTTTTTACAACTAATTTTAATAAAATTCTTTGATCCAAAGAACACGAAACGGAGTCTCGTATTTATTTTAACCTAATTTCTATTCTATTTTCCAAAAGTTCTTTGCCCCGCTTTCTTACAAGAAAGCGGGCAAAGCTCGAGACGGAGTCTCGATTTCATTTTAATTTATTCCTCTGAAGCTGCACGGGCGGCGGCGATGGCGGTGCAGAAGGCGATCTGCAGATTGAAGCCGCCGGTGTAGGCGTCCAGGTCAATGACCTCGCCGGCGAAGTAGAGACCGGGGTGCTTTTTGGACTCCATCGTTTTGGGGGAGAGTTCCTTTACCGAGACGCCGCCCGAGGTGATGATCGCCTCGGAGATGGGGCGGGGTCGTTTCACGGTGACGGTCAGGTGCTTGAAGAGGTGCAGGATCTGTTCCCGCTGGGCTTTGGTGATGGAATGAACCTTCTGATGAGGCGGTATGCCGCAAAGACCCACGAAGACGCTGATCATCTTGGCGGGGAGCAGATCGGAGAGGGCGTTGGCAAAGTCCTTGTTGGCGTATTTGGCAAAATCGGAGAGCAAACGTTTGTCCAGCGTTGCATCGTCCAGCGCGGGTTTGAGATCGATCTCCAGCCGATAGCGACCGGGCGCAGAATCGAGCAGATGCGCCGAAAGGGACAGCACCACGGGACCCGACAGTCCGAAATGGGTGAACAGCATCTCGCCGAAATCGCGGTAGACCACCTTGCCCGAGCGGGTGTCGATGGCGGTCAGTGCCACGTTTTTCAGCGCAAGCCCCTGCAGAAGGGGACACCACGCCTCATTCGTCTCCAGTGGAACCAGAGAAGGGCGGGGGGGGGTCACGTCAATGCCCAGCTCTTTGGCGAAGCGATAGCCGTCGCCGTCCGAGCCGGTGGTGGGGTAGGAAAGCCCGCCGGTGGCAATGATCACCCGATGAAAAGGATAACACCCGCGGGAGGTTTCGACCGTGTAGCCTTCCTTTGCAGCACGGATGGCGGTGACTTTTTCGTTTTTGACCGTTACGCCGTTCTCTTTCATGTACCGCACCAGCGCGTTAACAATGTCACTGCTGTGGTCGGAAATCGGGAACACGCGGTTGCCGCGCTCCACCTTCAGCGGCACGCCCAAGCTTTCGAAAAATTCCATCGTGTCGGTAGGGGTGAATCTTGCGGCGGCACCGTAGAGGAAGCGGGGATTTTGGGGGACGTTTGCCAGAAAATCGTTGACCGAGCAGGCGTTGGTCACGTTACAGCGACCTTTGCCGGTGATATACAGTTTCTTGCCCATCCGATCGTTCTTTTCAAAGAGGGTGACATCGGCACCAAGCTCTGCGGCTTTTCCCGCTGCCATCATGCCTGCCGCACCGCCGCCGATGACGGCGATCTGCAAACGGTCCATAGTCGATCCTCCTTGTATTAGCGCGTACAGATACATTATAAGCCGAAAATTTGTAAAAGTCAAGTGAATTTTCTGTAAATTCGGGAATTCTGTGGCAGGAGTAAGTGATCAAAGCCAATTATGCAATCGGAATAACGGTGTAAATTACTCAATGAATTTTCGATTCTATGGCATGGGCATCCGCAGGTGGCGGTATGATCCGTGCTGACGGCGCATACACTAAACAAAATCATTCACTTTCCAAAAACACAATCATTCACTTACGGAGGAGCCGATATGGAAGATCAGGATGCCCGCTACCACCGCCATCAGCGACAACTGTTTTATTGCATCGTGGGGATTCTGCTGACTGTGGCGGGGATCTTGCTGTTGCGGATTCTTTTTCCTTTTGCGCTGGCGTGGCTGTTGGCACTCCTTTTGCAGCCTGCCGTCAGCAAACTGTCTGCGGTCACCGGACTTTCGGCAAAGGCGGCGGGGATTCTGCTTCTGACCTTCACCCTGCTGGCGGGCGGAGGACTGTTGGTCTTCTTCGGCGCGCGGCTTGCCACCGAACTGCCCGCGCTTTCTGACAGTCTGGCGCAGGCAGCGGAGGGGCTTTCCGAAAAGGCGGGAGCCATCACCGAACGTCTGCACGAGAAGATTCCTCTGCTGAAGGTACTCCCCGAGGAGGATCGGAGCGAGTTTTTCGGCAATCTTTTCAAGGAAGGGCTGGGTGCGCTCTCGGCAAAAGTCACCGCTTGGGCGGGGCAACTGCTGATGAGCCTCCCCGGCGGTCTGTTCGTGACGCTGATCTTTCTGATGGCGGCGTATTATCTCATCACTGATTTTGAGCGGGTGAGCCGCTATCTGTCCTCGCTCCTGCCGAGACGCGCCGTGCAAAAGCTGGGCGGACTTCGCTATCGGCTGTTTTCCACCACAGTCTCCTACCTGCGGGCATATCTGATCCTATTGGCAATCACCTTCGGGGAACTCCTGATCGCCTTTCTCCTTTTGCGGGTACGTTATACTATTACGCTGGCATTTCTGATCGCGCTTCTGGACGCTCTGCCCGCCATCGGTGTGGGGACGGTACTGATTCCCTGGGGCATCTTGGAGGTGATTTCGGGCGATCTCGGGCGTGGGATCGCGCTACTGGTGATCTGGCTTTTGGTGACTTTGCTCCGCCAGTTTCTGGAGCCTCGGATCGTGGGAGCAAATTTGGGATTGCATCCCTTGGCGGCGCTGGCGGCGGTTTGGGCAGGCTTTCGGCTGATGGGAGTCTGGGGGTTGTTCATCGCGCCGGTTGCGGCGATCCTGATCCGCGGGCTTTTGGACAGCCGCCGGCAATGGGTCAAAGAGAATGATTTGTAACCCGTTTGCAGTCAGCATAGACACTCCTTCGTTCGCATATAGTAGACCGTATCGATTACAAGGAAAGGACGGATGAAGATGGAACGAAGGGACATTTTGGAGGCACTGCGCAGTGCGCTGGTGGGAATCGGCGCGGGACTTGCGATGCTGGTGATCGGCGCGCTGATGGCTCTGCGGATGGCAGACCCCACACCGTTGCTCGTGGCATTCAGTTACGCCGCGTTGGTGATCGGAGCGGCGATCTGCGGACTGTTGCAGGGAAGAGGAGGCGCACCGCTTGCGGGAATTTTGCTTTCTGCGGCACTCTATGCTCTGCTTCCGCTGACCGTCTCGCTGACGCTGGGCGGCTTCGACGGATTTTTCGTGCGGGCGCTGATCTATCTCAGCATGGGCGCAGTCGCAGGTGTGGTAGCGTGGCTGATCCCCCAAAAACGCCGCCGCCGTCGGTATCGCTATTGAATTTTTTGGAACCTTCTTAAAAGAAGGTTCCAAACCTCCAACAACTTCTGTAAAGGGCGGCAAGGATTTGCCGCCCGAAGTCTGTCGATAAACTTAAATTTAGAAAGCCGTCAGCCAATAAAATGGGTGGAGAGCTCGAGAGGAGGGCGAAAACTTCGGCGTTTGAGATGGTTTC
>JBJDZI010000086.1:0-2056 GCA_051867925.1 Eubacteriales bacterium | reverse complement strand
ATGAGATGGTTTTCCCCTTCCTCCAGTATTCTCGTTAACTTTTTCGACACTCTGCAACGAGCCTGCAAAATGCAGGCTCGTTTTTCTATGCACATTTTTCCCGCGTTTCCAACAATCGCATTGCAAAAATCGGCATAACGCGCCGCTATTTTCAAACACTATCAAAAAAGAAAGGAAAAGGATACAATGAGCGTACAAAAAGCAGCATATCTCAACTACGTTGAAGAAAGTGCGAAAAAATCTCCTCTCGTGCTCGATTGCGCCAAAGCGTTTCTCGTGGGCGGGAGCATTTGTCTCATCGGACAATTACTGAAGAATTTCTATACCAATTTGGGCATCAACGAAGAAAACGTCAAAGCCATGGTGCCCTCGTCCATCGTCCTGTTGACCGCCATCCTCACCGCCATAGGACTGTTTGATCAGCTTGCCAAATTCGGCGGTGCGGGAACGCTGGTTCCTATCTCGGGATTTGCCAATGCCGTCGTCGCCCCCGCCATTGACAATAAAGCAGAGGGCTGGGTGCTGGGACTGGGTGCCAAGATTTTCATCATCGCAGGTCCTGTCATCCTCTACGGAACGCTTGCAAGCGTGATCTACGGAGTGATCTATTGGATCATGGGATTGTTTTAAGGAGGTTTTGACATGGTTATCGAACTGACGCAAAAGATTTCCATCTATGCCCACGCCGCGGTAGGGGGAAAAGAGGAATACGCAGGACCTCTCGGCAAAGCACTGGACTATCACGATCAGAACGACCGCTTCTCACAGGACAGCTGGGAGAAAGCAGAATCCGAAATGCAGAGGATCGTCTGCAATCTGGCGATGGCAAAGGCGGGCGACGAGCCGCCACAGGTCCTGCTGGCGGGCGATCTGATGAATCAATGTACTTCCTCCAGTTACGGACTCGGCGGCTTTGAACTGCCGTTTTTGGGGCTATACGGAGCCTGTTCCACTTGTGCAGAGGGAATCCTCCTTGCATCGCTTCTCTGCGACGGCAGTATGGAGCGGGCGGGACTTGTCACCTCCTCCCACTTTTGCTCGGCGGAACGGCAGTTTCGCTACCCGCTGGAGTACGGTTGTCAGAAACCGCCCACGGCACAGCATACCGCTACCGCATCGGGGGCGTTCTTTCTGCGAAGGGGAGAGGGAATTGCAGAGGTGAAGCGGGTCTGCATCGGTCGCATCAGCGACGGAGGCGTTACCGATGCCAACAATATGGGCGCGGCAATGGCACCCGCCGCCGTGGACACGCTTCATCGCTTCTTCCGTTCAACAGAGACCCTGCCGTCCGACTACGATGGGATCTTCACAGGCGATCTGGGTTACGAAGGACACCGCATCGTCTGCGATCTGATGCGCGAGCTGGGCTACGATATGGGAAAGCAGTATACCGATTGCGGATTGCTCCTGTACGATCGGCAGGCGCAGGATATGCACGCAGGCGGATCGGGATGCGGATGTTCCGCCATGGTACTGTCCACCCACATCTTACCGCAAATCGCGGCAGGGAAGCTGAAGAACGTGCTGTTCATGGGCACGGGTGCGCTGATGAGCCCCTCCAGCGTTCAGCAGGGGCTTTCTATCTCGGGCATCGGACACCTGCTTCATCTGACGAAAGGAAACTGATATGAAAGAACTGATTTGGACATTTGTGATCGGCGGCGCACTTTGCGTCATTGCGCAAATATTGATAGATAAAACCAAACTCACCCCCGCCCGCATTTTGGTGACCTATGTGGTAGCAGGAGTTATCCTTACCGCACTGGGACTTTACGAGCCGCTGGTCAAACTGGCGGGCGCAGGGGCGACCGTGCCGCTGACAGGCTTCGGTTACTCGCTGGCAAAAGGAGTAGAGCAAGCGGTCAATGAGCGTGGGCTGATCGGTGCCATTACGGGCGGTCTGACCGCCACTGCGGCGGGAATCACCATGTCTCTGATTCTTGCGGTAGGAGCCGCGCTGATTTCCCGCAGCAAACCGCGATAAAGCAGATTTTATCTGCTTCAGTTTGTCGAAAAAGTTTACGAGAATACTGGAGGAAGGGGAAAACCATCTCAG
>JBJDZI010000085.1:0-9925 GCA_051867925.1 Eubacteriales bacterium | reverse complement strand
CTGTGAGGTATTTTTGAAAGAGCGATTTGAGATCGTTCAGTCTGAGCTGATCCCCACCCGAAAAATCCCCGCCATTACCGACGAACCTATCATCTGGAGATACTTCGTGTCTCCCCTGAAGTCGGTGCTTGCCTCCATGCAGCTGGACGAGAAGGAATTTGTCGCCCGCACGGTGATGAAGATCAACACCGAAATGAAGGGCGCATACGTCTTTTCGGGCGGCAAGAACATGGGCGCCTTCAAAGCAGTAGGGTTCCCCGAGGACGTGGGCGTTTTCTACAAACTGGATGAATATGAAGGATACAGCTGGACTGCCCACGGTCGCTATCCCACCAACACCCCCGGCTGGTGGGGCGGTGCCCATCCCTTCACCCTGCTGGACTGGTCGGTGGTTCACAACGGCGAGATCTCTTCCTACGACGCCAACCGCCGTTTCATTGAGATGTTCGGGTACAAATGCACCTTGCAGACCGATACCGAAGTCATTACCTATATTATAGACTACCTTGTTCGGGTACAGGGACTGACGCTGAGCGAAGCCGCAAGTGTCATCGCGGCTCCCTTCTGGTCTACCATCGAGGGCAAGACCGATCCTGCCGAGCAGGAAAAACTGCGCTATCTGCGGACGATGTTCTCCAGCCTGCTGGTCACCGGTCCCTTCTCCATCGTGCTGGGCTTTAACGGCGGTCTGATGGCACTCAACGACCGTCTGAAGCTCCGCTCCATGGTAGTGGGCGAGAAGGACGACAAGGTGTTCATCGCCAGCGAAGAAGCGGCGATCCGCACCATGGAACCCGATGCCCAAAACATCTGGTCTCCCGCAGGCGGCGAAGCCGTGATAATCAGAGTAAAGGACGGTGCGTTCTGATGAGCGTGGAATTTATCTATCCCGAGTTTGAAGTGATCCGCAATCCCGATCGCTGTATCGCCTGCCGCGTTTGCGAGCGGCAATGTGCCAACGAGGTACACACCTTCAGCGCCGAGCGGGGCATCATGATGGCGGACGAGACCAAATGTGTCAACTGCCAGCGATGCGTATCCCTGTGTCCTACCAGAGCACTCAAGATCGTCAAGAGCGATTGCACCTTCCGCGAAAATGCCAACTGGCAAAGCGATACCATCAAAGAAATCTACAAGCAGGCAAACAGCGGAGGCGTACTGCTTTCCTCCATGGGCAATCCCAAGCCCCTTCCCGTCTATTGGGATAAGATCCTCATCAATGCCTCTCAGGTCACCAACCCTCCCATCGACCCCCTGCGGGAACCGATGGAGACCCGCGTGTTCCTGGGCAAAAAGCCCGAAAAAGTGCAGCGGGACAAAAACGGCGAGCTGATCTGCAATCTCCCCCCTCAGATCGAACTTTCCATGCCCGTGATGTTCTCGGCGATGAGTTACGGCTCCATCAGCTACAACGCCCACGCATCCCTCGCCCGCGCCGCCACCGAACTGGGTATCCTCTACAACACCGGCGAGGGCGGTCTGCACGAGGACTTCTACTGCTATGGCGAGCATACCATCGTGCAGGTAGCTTCAGGCAGATTCGGCGTTCACAAGGATTATCTGGAAGCGGGCGCCGCCGTGGAGATCAAAATGGGACAGGGCGCAAAGCCGGGCATCGGCGGACATTTACCGGGTGCCAAGATCGTGGGCGACGTCTCCCGCACCCGTATGATCCCCGAGGGTTCGGATGCCATTTCCCCTGCGCCTCACCACGATATTTACTCCATCGAAGACCTGCGGCAATTGGTCTTTTCGCTGAAGGAAGCCACCGAGTACAAGAAACCGGTCATCGTCAAAGTTGCTGCCGTCCACAACATTGCCGCCATCGCCAGCGGAATTGCCCGCAGCGGTGCCGACATCATCGCCATTGACGGCTTCCGCGGCGGCACGGGTGCCGCACCTACCAGAATCCGCGACAACGTGGGCATCCCCATTGAGCTTGCACTGGCGGCGGTGGATCAGCGGCTTCGGGACGAGCGAATCCGCAACAACGTCTCGCTGGTAGTAGGCGGCAGTATCCGCAGTGCCGCCGACGTGGTGAAAGCCATCGCGCTGGGCGCAGACGCCTGCTACGTGGCAACCGCCGCACTGCTTGCCATGGGCTGTCATTTGTGCCGCACCTGCCAGAGCGGCAAATGCAACTGGGGCATCGCCACCCAACGCCCCGAACTGGTGAAACGGCTGAACCCCGACATCGGCAGTCAGCGGCTGATCAATCTGATGACCGCTTGGCAACACGAGATCAAGGAACTGATGGGCGGCATGGGCATCAACTCCATCGAATCGCTCCGCGGCAACCGTCTGATGCTTCGCGGTGTGGGTATGACCGACAAAGAACTTGAGATTCTTGGCATCTCTCATGCAGGAGAGTAATAGATATGAAACGTGTATATGTAAATGAAGAATGGTGCCTCGGGTGCCACCTGTGCGAATACAACTGCGCCTTTGCCAACTCCGGAATGAAGGATATGGCAACCGCGCTGAAGGGCAAAAAAATCTTTCCCCGCATTCATGTGGAGGGAAACGATCGGATCTCCTATGCGGTATCCTGCCGCCATTGCACTGACCCCATATGCGTGAAAAGCTGTATTGCAGGCGCAATCTCTCAAGTGGACGGAGTGGTTCGCATCGACCGAACCAAGTGCGTGGGCTGTCTGACCTGCGTGCTGGTCTGCCCCTTCGGCGCCCTCTCCCCCGGAGAGAACGGCGTGATGCAGAAGTGCGAACTGTGTCTGCAAAACTCCTGCGGCAAGCCCGCCTGCGTGACGGGATGCCCCAACAGAGCCATCGTATATGAAGAAAGAGGTGAGTGAGGATGAAGCAGTATGTGATCATCGGCAACGGCGTTGCCGCCGTCGGATGCATTGAGGGCATCCGCAGTGTGGATCAAGAGGGCAAGATCACCGTGATTTCGGAAGAAAATCATCCCGTTTACTGCCGTCCGCTGATCTCTTATTATCTGGAACACAAAACCACCGCCGAGAAAATGAATTATCGGGACGCCGATTTCTATGATCAAAACGGCTGTACGGTACTCTACGGCAAAAAGGCGGTTCGCATCGACCCGACGGCGAAAACCGTTCTCCTTGATGACGGCGAGAGCCTTCCCTACACCTCGGTCTGCGTCGCCACCGGCTCTTCCCCCTTCGTTCCGCCTTTTGCCGGACTTGATACCGTGGAGAAGAAATTCGGCTTTATGACGCTGGACGACACCTTTGCGCTGGAAAAAGCAATCGACGAGTCCAGCAGGGTGCTGATCATGGGCGCAGGTCTGATCGGTCTGAAATGTGCGGAGGGTCTTCAGGGCAGAGTGGCAAGCATCACCGTCTGCGACCTTGCGGATCGGGTACTTTCCAGCATCATGGATGCGGAATGCGCCGAAATCATGCAAAAACAACTGGAGGCATACGGCATTTCCTTCCTGCTGGGGGACACCGCCGTTTCCTTTGATCACAACACCGCCCAAATGAAGAGCGGCAAGAGTGTGGAGTTTGACGTGCTGGTGCTGGCGGTGGGCGTTCGCGCCAACACTGCGCTGGTCAAAGAGATCGGCGGAGCGGTCAACCGCGGCATTGTGGTTAGTGACAGGATGGAGACCACGGTGGAGGGCATCTACTCTGCAGGCGACTGCGCCGAAGGATTTGATATTTCTTTGGGGCAAAACAGAGTGCTTGCCCTGCTTCCCAACGCCAATCTGCAGGGGCGCACCGCAGGTGCGAATATGGCAGGCGGCGACCGCGTGTTCGACAAAGCCATCCCCATGAACGCCATCGGCTTCTTCGGTCTGCACGCCATGACCGCAGGCACCTACGAGGGCGATCTGTACGAAGAAAAAGGCGAGAACGTCATCAAGCGGCTCTACGTCAAGGACGGACTGCTGAAGGGATTTATCCTGATCGGCATGACCGAGCGGGCGGGAATCTACACCTCTCTGATCCGGGAAAAGACGCCTCTTGACACCATCGACTTTGATACGATGAAAAAAATTGCAACAACTGCCGTATTTTCTTCGGAAAACCGTAGAAAAAAGTTTGGAAGTGTGGTATAATTTATGTTATTGAATGTAAAAGATCTGGATTACAAGGCTTTGAACGACGCTCTTCGCAATTCTACCGAAGACTGCACCGTCACAGGCTGCTGCGGACAGCGGTTTATCGGTGCGGGAATGTCGGAGAAGCAGATCACCATTGACGGCATCCCCGGCAACGCTCTGGGCGCATATCTGAACGGTGCCTCTATTACGGTTCACGGCAATGCTCAGGATGCAGTGGGCGACACCATGAACGAAGGGCAGATCGTCATCCACGGCAACGCGGGCGATGCGGCAGGCTACGCCATGCGCGGCGGCAAGATCGTCATCCGCGGCGATGCAGGCTACCGCACGGGTATCCACATGAAGGAATACAAGGATAAAGTCCCGGTCATCGTCATCGGCGGCGTGGCTGGCAGTTTTCTCGGCGAGTATCAGGCAGGCGGCGTGATCATGGTGCTGGGGCTGAACGCCCGGGGCCGTCGGATCGTCGGCAATTTTCCCTGCACGGGAATGCACGGCGGCAAGATGATCCTGCGGGGCGACTTTGGCGGCGTGAACTTTCCCGATCGGGTACACGTCCGTCCCGCCGCCGAGGCTGATCTGTCCGAAATCCGGCAGTATGTGTCGGAATACGCCTTACTGTTCGGATACGATGCGGAAGAACTGATGAGGGCGCCCTATACCGTGGTCACCCCCGACAGCAAAAACCCCTATAAACAAATGTACGTCACTAACTGAGGCAAAACAAAGGAGAAAGTATCATGAAATATTCAAAAGACGAGGTCGTGCAGTACGTCCACGAGGAGGACGTGAAATTCATCCGCCTTGCTTTCTGCGACGTATTCGGCAAGCAAAAAAATATCTCCATTATGCCGGAAGAGCTTCCCCGCGCTTTTGAATACGGCATCGCCATCGACGCGTCTGCCATCGCGGGCTTCGGAGACGAGACCCATTCGGATCTCCTGCTCCATCCCGACGCGGAAACGCTGATGGTGCTTCCCTGGCGTCCCGAACACGGCAGAGTGGTGCGGATGTTCTGCACCATCTCCTACCCCGACGGAAAGCCCTTTGAGTGCGACACCCGCAGTCTACTGAAAAAGGCGGTTGCCGATGCCAAGGCGGCAGGCTACAGCTTCTCCTTCGGTGCGGAGCAGGAGTTCTACCTCTTCAAAACCGACGAGGACGGCAATCCCACCCAAATTCCCTACGACGATGCGGGCTATATGGACATCGCTCCCGACGATAGGGGCGAAAACGTCCGCCGCGAGATCTGTCTCACGCTGGAGCAGATGGGCATCCGCCCCGAAAGCTCCCACCACGAGGAAGGTCCCGGGCAAAATGAGATCGACTTCCGCTACTCCGATGCCTTGACCGCCGCCGACAACGCCATGACCTTTCAGACGGTGGTGCGGACGGTGGCGCGCCGCAACGGTCTGTACGCCGATTTCTCCCCCAAGCCGCTGGAAGATAAGCCCGGCAACGGATTCCACATCAATATGTCGGTAAAACCCGCTGAGGGCTCGGAAAATCTCTGCTATATGATCGCGGGCGTGCTGGAGAAGGTCACCGATATGACCGCGTTCCTCAACCCCACCGTCGAGTCTTACGCACGATTTGGCAAGTGCAAAGCGCCGAAATACGTTTCCTGGTCGGGCGAAAACCGCTCCCAGCTGGTGCGGATCCCTGCAGCTGTGGGCGAATACCGACGGGCAGAGCTTCGCTCCCCCGATCCCATGGCAAACCCCTATCTGGCGTTTACGCTGATGATCTACGCAGGTCTGTACGGCATCGAGAACCGACTGGATCTTCCCAAACCGGTGAACGTGAATCTGTTCAAAGCAAACGCCGAAACGCTGGGTCAGTTCCGTCAGCTGCCCGGCGATTTGCAAACTGCCTGCCGCGTCGCGGCAGAGAGCGAGTTTATCCGCAGTCACATCCCCGCCGCCATCTTAGAGATTTATTGCAACAAGTAACGCCGCCACGCCCCGTGCAGTGCGGCAGGAGGAGGAAGCAGAATGAGCCTGAAAGAACGATGTTACAGTATTCTCATGGTTTCTGCGGCAGACAGTTTCACTTCCGCCATGACCGAACTGCTTCCCGATTCCACCTATTCGCCCATCCGCACGGTGGGCAGTGTCAATGCCGCCGAGCGCGCCGTCGCCGAGCGATCTTATGATTTTGTAATCATCAACTCCCCCCTGCCCGACGATATGGGCACCCGCTTTGCCATCGACTGCAGTATGTTCAAAGGAACGGTGGTACTGCTCTTCGTTCGAAACGAACTGCACGCCGAAATCTACGACAAGGTTGCGGAGCACGGCGTATTTACTCTTCCCCGCCCCTCCTCGCGGCAGAACGTTGCCACCGCTCTGTCTTGGCTGGCAAGTGCCCGCGAGCGTCTGCGGAAACTGGAAAAGAAGACCCTGTCCATTGAGGAAAAAATGGAGGAGATCCGTCTGGTAAACCGCGCCAAGTGGATTCTGATCAGCGAACTGAAGATGGCGGAGCCTGACGCGCACCGCTACATCGAAAAGCTGGCGATGGATCGCTGTGTTGCCAAAAAAGAGATCGCCGAGGAGATCATCCGAATCTATTCGTAAGCGGATCGGTCGAGCAATGGAATATTTATGTAAGAATCCCCGCACATCCGATAAGGAAGTGCGGGGATTTTATAGTGTAGACTGAGTATCATCAAGGAATGCCACCGAGCCAAGGAAAAGAGTGGAGAGCCCGAGAGGAGGGGAAAAACTTCGGCGCTCCCGATGGTTTTCCCCTCCTCCAGATTTCGGAAAGGACTTGTGTACAGTCTGAACTCCCCGCACATCCGATAAGGAAGTGCAGGGAGTTAATGATAATTTGTTCCATCCGCAGACAGAAAAAATTGCTTTTGCTTTTGTATAATCGCCCCACAATTTACAAACACTACCCACAGAGCCCAACTCGGGACTTGAACATTGCAAAATGGAAACTCAAAGGAGATAGATATATATGAAAGCAACCGGAATTGTCCGCCGCATTGATGATTTGGGGCGCGTGGTGATCCCCAAGGAGATTCGCCGCACCATGCGGATCCGCGAAGGCGACCCGCTGGAGATCTTTACCGATCACGAAGGCGAGGTCATTTTCAAAAAGTATTCCCCCATCGGAGAGTTGTCCGCATTTGCGGGGCAGTACGCCGACACGCTGTCCAAGGTTTGCGGGATGGCGGTAGTCATCTGCGACCGCGACAACGTCATCGCCTGCGGCGGGCTTCCCAAACGGGATTTTATGGAACTGCGCCTCTCATCCGAGGCGGAGCATCTGGTGGAGGAACGCACCCTTTACGCTCACAAAGAGGGCGAAGCCTTCTCGGGCATTGTTGACAGCGTGACCCGTTGGCAGATCTCCTGCCTGATGCCCATTCTGGCGGAGGGCGATGTGGTAGGGTGCGTTGCCTCTCTGACCGACACCGACCGCTGTGCCACCGACACCGAGCAAAAACTCATCGAAACCGCCGCCACCTTCTTGGGCAAACAGCTGGAAAGCTGACGGTCGAGTGATTTTTTCTCGGAACCTTCTTGAAAGATGGTTCCGAACCTCCAAAAACTTTTATGAAGCCCGGCAAATCCTTGCCGGGCAGGTTTGTTAATAATACGAATTTGGCTCTGACTCTGCTTAATTCAAACCAATCCGCCCGGCGTATACCACTGCCAGATCCGCGAAGCGGCGATCCAGAGGGGTGAAGCGATAGCCCTTGCGACAGATCAGCAGATCGCGGTAGGTCTTGCCGGGGATGGCGCAGTCTGCCTGCACCAGCCCATGCCGCCTGAGCTTTGCTTCCGAAAGCCCCTCGCTCCATCGGAAGGTCTTGGGAACGCTCGTCAGCAGATCGGGACAGCCCGCGCGCTGATACACATAGATCCGCCGATCGGTGAACTGGGAATTTTCCGCTCGGATGGCGTCGGTCAAGGGAAGTGCCGGCACATAGGCATCCGGATTGCCGATCTCGGTGTAGCCCGCCAGATCCTCTGGCGTGATCTGCGCTTTGCCTGCCAAGGGATCGTCCGCTGAGAGCAACAGGCGGCAGGAAAACTCTGCGATCTGCTCCCAATGCAGATCCTTTTCGTGAAGCATCGCCTTGAACTGTCCGTCAAACATCGACTGATAGCGGATGATACCGATCCGACAGTCTCCCTGCAGAAGATCGTTCACCGTCTCCATGGCGCCCGCCTCTTTGTAATAGACCTCAGCAGATCCTTCGGGCAGTTCGGATGCAAACTTCGCAAAGGCGGCGCTGAGATAATCGGAGCGCGGAACCGATACCGAGAAGCGGACTGTTCCGTCCCCGCCCGACTGATAGAGTGCCTCTACCCGATCAATCTCGGCGATGATCCGCTTGGCGTGGACTAAAAATTCCTCTCCGCGAGGGGTGGGCGTCATGCCTTTGGAGGTGCGTCTGAACAGGGTGATGCCCAGCGATTGCTCCAGCTCCCGAATGGCGCGGGACAGGTTGGACTGATTCATAAACAGATTTTCCGCCGCTTTGCTGATGGAGCGGGTTCGCTCCACCTCCACGGCATAGCGCAGATGCAGGATATTCATGTTTGCCTCCTTTGAGGGTACTACCGATAGTTTAGCATTTTTTTGCGGAAATTGCAAGAAGCTCCTTGCAATTTCGTTGGATTTTTGCTAAAATAATGGAAATGATTTCGAAGGAGACGATAAAAATGTCCGATCAACTGTCCGCATCGGCGATTACGGCATTGCTGGCACATCCCATAGCGGTGCAGGTGATGCCATCTGTGGATTCCACCAACAGCGAAGCCAAACGGCAGATCGCACAAGGTCTGTCCGAGCCGCTCCTGCTCCTTGCCGAGACTCAAACGGGCGGGCGGGGACGGCTGGGGCGCGCCTTCTCCTCCCCCGACGGCGCGGGGTTATATATGAGTCTCGTTTTGCATCCCGATCTGTCTGCCGAGCGAGCGTTGTCTCTGACCTCCGCGGCGGCGGTGGCGGTCTGCCTTGCGGTGGAGTCGCTGACCGACCTGCATCCGCAGATCAAATGGGTGAATGACGTGTACATCGGAGGTCGAAAACTGTGCGGCATCCTGACCGAGGGGATCACCGATCCCCTCAGCGGGCGGCTTCAAAGTGTGGTGGTGGGCGTTGGCATCAACTGCCGCCGCGCGCCCCTGCCCGATGCGGTTGCCGCCGTCGCTACCTCTTTGGAAGGCGAAGGTGCGGTGGTGGATCGCAATCTTCTTGCCGCCGCCATCTGCGACCGTCTGATCGAGCTGTACGGCAATTTGTCCGCCCAAAGCTGGCTCCCCCTTTACCGCGCGCGGGCTTGGCTGGACGGCAAAGCCGTGGTCTGCCGCATGGGCGATCACACTACGGAAGGGATCGTGCTGGGCATCGACGATGACGGCGCGCTCCTGCTTGCCACCGAAGAAGGCACCCTCCGCCTCTTCACCGGAGAAGCTACCGTCCGCCCGATAGGGTGAATTTGATCTGAACCGGGGCTTCGCCCCAAACCCTACCCGATTTTCACCAAGAAAGCGGGGCAAAGAACTTTTATAAATGGGCGGCAAATACTTGCCGGGCTGATTGTTATGTACGGTTAGAACTGCCGCCAACCAAAGAAGTGGGAGGGGGAGTCTGATGACGAGTGTAAATTTGCTCACATCGTTAGTTTGCTCGGAGGGGAAAGCGAAACCATCTCAAACGCCGAAGTTTTCCCCTCTCCTCCCCTCCACGCCGCCTACGGCGGCTCCTTCCCTCCCACTTCCTTGGCTTTTGGCTTCGCTGAAACAAATTGTGGGCGGCAAGTATTTGCCGCCCGCACAGACTGTCGATACACTATAAATTTAGAAAGCCGTCAGCCAAGGAAGTGGGTGGAGAGCTCGAGAGGAG
>JBJDZI010000084.1:0-10206 GCA_051867925.1 Eubacteriales bacterium | reverse complement strand
CGTAGCGACTGCTGCACTCCTCACCAGACCTCCAACCCCATTCCTTGGCTGGCGGTTTTCTAAATTGATAGTTTATCGACAGTCTGAGGGCGGCAAATATTTGCCGCCCTGTCTGACGTTATAGGGTCAAAATCCCCTTTGGTCTTAGCCTACGAAGAGCTCCAGCTCGTTCATCTGGAACTGACCGCCGGTGGTGAACACGATCTTGTAGTTCACGCACTCTGCGGGAGCAGATACCTTGTAGGAGTAGGGAGTGCTGTTGGTAGCTTCCAGACCGGTAACGGTGGTCTTGGTTGCAGCAACGGTGGACAGTTCAACCCACTCGCCGTTTACTTCACCGTACAGAGTCCATGCGGTGGGGTTACGACCGCTGTTGGAAGCGGTGTCACCACCGGTGGTGAGAGTGTAGTAAGTAACGGTAGCTGCAGCGTCCAGAGAGAAGGTAACGGTAACAAGACCGTCGGTGCCGCCGCCGATCTTGGTGCCGGTGGTGTTGCCGTCGAACAGGTTGGCAGCAGCGCCGTCGCCCCATGCAGACAGACCTTCTGCGGCGATGGAATCAGCGTTTACAGTAACTGCGGTCAAACCTTCGGGCAGGGTCACGTTCAAAGCCTCACGCTCGGGAGCGTTAGCGGTAGAGAGCGCAGAAATCTTCGCTTCGGGAGTGGTGTAGTACAGCAGAGTGTTGTCGGAACCGTAGATCAGAACGGCGATGTCGTAGGATACGCCGGAGATCAGGGTTGCGCCTGCGGTTTCCACGTTGAAGCGGAAGTAGGGAGCGCCGTTTGCGTATTCTTCGATGGTGAAGAACTCATCGTCGATCATCACGACGGCGTAAGCCTCTTCGTTCTTGATGGCGTCCTGAATGGCGGTGTGAACGGAAGTGGTCTTATCCTCCAGGTAGTAGATCAGACCAACGGGGCCGCCGAACTCGGAGGGCTGCTCGAATGCAAATACTCTTGCTTCGATGCCGTCGATATCGTTCAGGCAGATAGCATCGGTCAGGTCAATGCCGGGGATAGAGGGTTCATCGGTGGTGGGTTCGTCGGTAGAGGGCTCGCCGGCGGGATCGGTGGTGGTAGCGGGTGCCTTGGTCGTGGTGGTAGGAGCCGCCGTAGTGGTAGCAGAAGTGGTATCTTCAGCCTCACTGCCGCAAGCTGCCAACACTGCACTGCTCAGCGTCAACGCCAGCAGTACGGAAAGAAGTTTCTTCATGGGAGATTACCTCCAAATAAAATTTCGGTATAAACCGTATCATCATTGTAGCACAATCGCTCAAATTTGCAATAGAAATTCAAGATTGTTAACATTTTCGTAACAATTAGAATAAAAAATATAAAGCAACCGTATATAAACGAAACTCCGATTTTAAGAGAGCGGACAAGCCGCCCTACCCTCCCGTCCACACGAAGAACGATGCCGACTCTGCGCGTCCCATGCAGGGTCGGCAACGATACCGATTCTGTCTGACCGTTTTCGACTGTCCGAAAAATTTCTTTTTTCTTCCGGTTGACAAACAAATGTTCTTGTGTTATACTGATATCAAACAAATGTTCTTTTTGGGAGGGGCTATGGAGCGCACCATTCTGCATTGTGATATGAATAATTTCTACGCCTCCTGCGAGTGTGCGCTGGAGCCGTCCCTGATCGGCAAGCCCATCGCCGTCTGCGGTCTGCAGGAAGAGCGGCACGGCATCGTGCTTGCCAAAAGCGAATCTGTCAAGGCATGCGGGGTCAGAACCGGCGATGCCATCTGGCAAGCCAAGCAAAAATGTCCCGGACTGATCGTGGTGCCGCCCCACTACGAATTATACCTGCAATATTCCAAGCTGGCGCGGGAGATCTATGCCGAGTACACCGATCTGATCGAGCCCATGGGACTGGATGAGGTCTGGATGGACGTGACCGGAAGCCGCCTGCTGTTCGGGGACGGCATGACCATCGCCGAGACTCTGCGCAAACGGATTAAGCGGGAACTGGGGCTGACCATCTCGGTAGGGGTGTCCTTCAACAAGGTCTTCGCCAAATTGGGAAGCGATCTGAAGAAGCCCGATGCCGTCACCCACATTCCCCGCGAGCGATTTCAGGAGATCACCCGACCGCTCCCCGTGGGCGCTCTGCTGGGGGTAGGGCGGGCGACCGAAAAAGCGCTGGCGGCGTTCGGAGTGGATACCATCGGGCGGCTTGCCGACACGCCGCTGTCGGTGCTCGAATACAAATTCGGCAAAAACGGGCGGACGCTGTGGCAGAACGCCAACGGTGAGGATCAATCGCCCGTGGCACCTATGGACGCGGCGCTCCCCATGAAGAGCGCGGGACACGGCGTGACCACCTCGCGGAATCTGGAAAATGAAGCGCAGGTCTGGCGGGTCATGCTCCAACTGACGCAGGATCTGGGGCATCGCCTGCGGGTCTACGGCAAGCAGGCGTGGGGCGTGTCGGTGGCGGTGCGGGATGCATCGCTTGGCTGGAAGCAATGGCAGGAGAGGCTGAGTTTCCCCACCCAAAATGCCGGGAAGCTCGCCGAAGCGGCGTTCGCGCTCTTTTGCAAGGGCTATCGTTGGCTCCAGCCCGTTCGTTCGGTGACGGTGACCGCCATTGATCTGAGGGAGCAGGACGCGCCTGTGCAGATGGATCTCTTCACCGACACGGCGGCGCTGGAGCGGCAGGAGAGATTGGACACCTGCGTGGAGTCCATCCGCAATCGCTTCGGTGCCACGGCGATCCATCCCGCCATCCTCTGCGGCGATCTGCCCACGGGCGATGGCGTGGAGGCGGGAAACGACAACGCATGGGCGATCATGAATCGGATGAAACACGGCGCGGTGTAGGCAGGGCGAGTGAACCTGACCAAACACACAAATCCCAAGTTCCCGCTTGGGTAGGATGGAGCCATTGTTATGCAGGCGCGGGAGCGGGCGGCAGGCATTGCGCAACCCTCGACAGTACCGAGATCGCCCCGCGGTCTCCCCGACTTCGGAAGCAGAATTTGCGGCATTCGCCTTTTTTGAGAAAAATGTTGACAAATCAATATTTTTGTGCTATACTGAACCGGTTTGAAAATTTGCTATCTCAGAAAAGGTGGTTTCACCCATGAATCCCGTATCCAAATTCTTTTGCCGCGTCGTTCAGCGCGGTTTCCGTCTGGCACTCCCCCTCCTCCCTTACAGACAGCCGAAGATCTACAAAAACACGGCTGATGTCCTTCCCATTTTGCAGGAAAACGGACTCCGCCATGCTCTGCTGGTCACCGACCGAGGACTGCGGAGTGCGGGGGTCACCGCTTCGCTGGAGGCTCTGCTTGCCGAGTGCGGCATAAACCTTACCGTCTACGATGAGACGAGCGCCAATCCCACCGTCCGCAACGTGGAGGACGCACTGAAACTTTATCAAAAAGGAAACTGCGACTGTCTGATCGCCTTCGGCGGCGGCTCCTCCATGGACTGCGCCAAAGCGGTGGGCGCGCGGGTGGTCTATCCCAAAAAATCGGTGGGACAGATGAAGGGTCTGCTTCGCGTTCTGCGAAAACTTCCGCCCCTGATCGCCATTCCCACCACCGCAGGAACGGGCAGCGAGGTGACCATCACTGCGGTCATCACCGACAGCGCGCTCCGGCACAAGTACACCATGAACAACTTCACCATGATCCCCCGCTACGCCGTGCTGGATCCTGCCGTCACCTACACTCTGCCGCCTCATCTCACCGCCACCACGGGGATGGATGCCCTGACTCACGCCGTAGAAGCCTACATCGGCGGCTCCACAAACCGCGAGACCAGAGCGCTTGCGCTCCATGCCACCCGCCTCATCTTCGAGAACGTGGAGGTGGCTTATGGGGACGGCACCAGTCTCACCGCCCGAGAAAATCTGCTCACCGCCGCTTACGAGGCGGGGATCGCCTTTTCCAAGTCCTACGTGGGCTACATCCACGCCGTCGCCCATTCGCTGGGCGGGCAGTACAATATCCCCCACGGACTTGCCAACGCCGTGCTGATGCCCATCGTACTGGAGGAATACGGCAGATCTGCTCATAAAAAACTGCACCGGTTGGGCATTGCCGCAGGGGTCGCCGCCGAGAGCGACTCTCCGGAGGTAGGGGCAGGCAAGTTTATCGCCGCCATTCGGGAACTGAACCGACGGATGAATATTCCCTCCACGCTGGATGGGATTGTGGAAGCCGACATCCCGAAAATGGCAAAGCACGCCGCCAAAGAAGCCAATCCGCTCTATCCCGTGCCGAGGCTGATGACCGCAAGGGAGCTTCGGCAGTTCTACTACAAGGTTGCAGGGGCAAATTTACAATGAATATTTCCGAAAAGATTGCAGGGGAGAATTTGCAATGGACATTACCGAAATTTTAGAAAAACAGCGAAATTATTATCAAAGCGGCGCCACTTTGCCCATCGAGTTCCGCATTCAGATGCTGAAAAAACTACACGCCGCCATCCGTGCGCGGGAGAGCGAGATTAGCGATGCCATCCGTCGCGATCTGGGAAAAAGTGCCTATGAAAGTTATATGTGCGAGGTAGGACTGACGCTGTCCGAGATCAGCTATCTGATCGGGCATACCCGCCGTTTTGCCAAGGAGAAGCGGGTACACACGCCGCTTTCACAGTTTGCCTCCCGCAGTTACCAAAAGCCCACCCCCTACGGCAACGTGCTGATTATGAGCCCATGGAACTATCCCTTCCTGCTGACCGTAGAACCCCTTGCCGATGCCATCGCCGCGGGCAACACCGCCGTGGTCAAGCCCAGCGCCTACTCGCCCGCCACTGGGGAGGTCATCGCTAAGCTGATCGCCGATAGTTTCCCACCCGAATACGTGGCGGTAGTTACCGGCGGCAGACGGGAGAATTCCGCTCTGCTGATGCAGAAATTCGATCTGATCTTCTTCACGGGCAGTCAGAACGTGGGCAAGGAGGTTCTGCGCCACGCCGCCGAGACGCTGACCCCCGCCGTCCTGGAACTGGGCGGCAAAAGCCCCTGCATCGTGGACTCCACCGCCAAACTGAAACTGGCGGCAAAGCGCATCGTATTCGGCAAATATCTCAATTGCGGACAGACCTGCGTTGCCCCAGACTACATCCTCTGCCACGAAAGCGTCAAGGAGCAGTTGGTGGAGGAGATCCGTCGGGAGATCCTATCGCAGTACGGTGCCGATCCGTTGAAGAGTCCCGAATACGGCAAAATCGTCAACGAAAAGCATTTCGACCGTCTGTTGGGGCTGATGGATCCCGCCAAGGTGGTCTGCGGCGGCGAGTCTGACCGAGGCACTCTGCAGATCGCGCCCACCGTGCTGGATCGGGTGACCCCCGACGATCCCGTGATGCAAGAGGAAATCTTCGGCCCTGTTCTGCCCATCCTCACCTATCGGGAGTTTGAGGAGGTCTACGCCTATCTTGCCCACCGTCCCAAGCCGCTGGCACTTTATTTCTTCTCGGAGGACAAACAGCGCATCCGCGAAGTTACCGCCCGCGTCCGCTACGGCGGCGGTTGCATCAACGATACGGTGATCCATCTTGCCACCTCCGAACTGCCCTTCGGCGGTGTGGGCGAGAGCGGCATGGGCGCATACCATGGCAAGGACGGCTTCGCCGCCTTCTCCCACCAAAAGAGCATCGTCTGCAAAAAGACCTGGATCGATCTTCCCATGCGCTACCACCCCTACCAAAGCCGTCTCTACGAAAAACTCATCCGCTTTTTTTTGAAATAAAATTGAATCGTATTGGGGCTTCGCCCCACCAAGAACCTTTTTGAAAAAAGGTTCTTGGAACTCCAAAAACTTATACAAAGGGGCGGCAATCCTTGGAGACACCCTGTTTGCAATCCAAAAGAACGGTGCGATTGCACCGTTCTCAGACTGTCGATAAACTATAAATTCAGAGTGCCGCCAGCCAAGGAAGTGGGTGGAGAGCTCGATGAGGAGTGTAGCAACCGTGTTGCAGTTACTACGAAAACTTCGGCGTTTGAGATGGTTTCGCCCTCCTCTCAGTATAGGAATTGCTTTTGTCTTCAGTCTCAAAAGAACGGTGCAATCGCACCGTTCTTTTGAGATATTTGATATATATGTTGGGATCAATTTGCAGCTTGCCCTGCATCCACCAAGTACCCGCCGTCGGTGGGGGTCAAAAGCACCGTCAGATGCGCTCCCGTTCCTGCTTCCGTCAAATGCAGGAGCAGCTTGCCGTCTGCCGTTTCGTATCCGAAGGATACGCTCTCCGGATAGAATCCGGATGCGTCGGTGTGGGCAAAGCCGTAAGCATCGGAGTCGGAGAAATACTCCGCTCCGTCGATGACCAGCCGGTTCCACATCGCATCGGTGATATCAATGCCCAGATATTGCTTCACCACAGCTTCGATTCGCGCCGCCGTCATCATACTGCCGTCATTGCCGAATGGATTGTCGGGAAATTCCTTGCGAATGTCGGAGGCATACAGCAGTTCGTACAGGCTGATGTCTTCAGGACGGTAAAACGTCTCGCGGGCGCAAGCCAGCACCATGCGAAGTTCCTCGTCTCCTGCGAACGACGCCCCGAGACTTGCCAGCTCATCCGCAGTCAGCGCGCGGGAAAGCGTGATCGGCTTGCCTGCCGCCGCCAGCCCTTCGGTGAACCGTTGCAGGCAGACTTTCTCGTCCTCGTCCACATCAGGGAGCGTGGGAGTCGATGGCTCGGTAACTGGTTCGTCGGGAGCGGCGGTGGTTACCGGTACGACTGTCGTCACCGTTGCGGCAGTGGTTACGGGCGTTGTCGTGACGCTCGGCGTGGGCGCGGTTGTCGCGGCAGTCACTGTGCCGCAAGAGGAGAGGAGGAGCGCCCCCACCAGCAGTCCGCAGATTGCCAATGAATGTTTGGAAACGGTTTTCATAAAATCCCCCATATTGATTAGATAAGTTTATTATAACAGTTTCTGTATGTATTGTCAAGCCATTTTTCGAAATTTTCGGAATTATTTGTAAAAAATGTAAAATCATTCGCACCGTTGAACATTGTGCCGCCCTCTCTCGCACCGCCTGCCTTCCACCGTCATATACTGACAACGAAAGCTCCTTCACGCTTTCAAAAGAGAATGAAAGGTTAGGAACCCAATATGGATTATCAAAGAGCCTGCGGCTGTCAGCTTAGCCGCGGGATGCAAGGCATGGGACGAAGCGCGTGGCGCGCTCCGTATGGGGGCGAGCGGGTGCAGAACAGGTCGCCCATGTCCCGTGACGCGGATCGGGACGACGGCGAGCGCGAATGCTGTGAACCCCTTGCCATCGTCACCTCGCCCATTCAATGCTGGCAGAACCTCTATCCTGCCTGCGAAGCCATGTCTGCGGGCACGCTGTTCAGAGATCTGAATCTTCCGCTGGTAGGATGCAATATTGCCACGCCCTATCGGAAAGGGGGCGGCGTATAATGACCGATAAGCAAGCCGCATTGCGCCGCGTGCAACAAGCGGACTTCGTCCTGTTGGAAACCGGGCTGTATCTGAACGGTTATCCCACCTGTATGGAAGCACTCGCTTATTTTGAGGAAGCCAAAAAGGCAGCGAAAGCCGCCCGTTGTGCATATGAAGAGACCTACGGTCCGCTGACCCTCTCCTCCGCCGGCGGCGAGACCTGCTTTGACTGGAATCAATCTCCCCTGCCGTGGGAATGGGAGGCAAACTGATGTTTATTTACGACCGTAAACTGCAATACCCCGTGAAGATCAAAAATCCCAATCCCGCTTTGGCGAAGATCATTATATCGCAGGTCGGCGGTCCGGATTTCATTTTATGGTAACTCACACTCTAAAATAAATTGACAATCGCTCGTTGGATTTGTCATAGATGACTTTTTCGATGATTGTTCTGACAGCCTCGTTTTTGGCTTTCGGAGAGTTGTCTTCGTTTCGGACAAAATCCAGAATGGTTTTCACTTTTTCTGTGAATGCAACCGGATCGAAGGCGGGGGAGATTGATTGACTTTCCTTTTGCGCTTGAAGTTGCGCTATCCGTGCTGTTATACTTTCTTTGTGCTTGGCGTACACCTCCAGAGTGTCTATCTCCGCAAGGTATGCCTCTTTTGCTCTTTCCAGCTTTCGCTCCTCTGCTGCGATGAGCTTGTCATAGTCCGGCTCTCCTGAAGTCTTCTCCTTCGGCTTTGGCGGGGAGATCGCAAAGGTTCCGGTGGCGATCGCCTCCTCCAAGCCGGAGATGAATGATTTCTCGATTTTGGGAATGGCAACGCAATGGGATACTGTACAGGATGCTCGGTTGTAATTGCAACACTGCAAAAGGCGTATCTTTTGCTTTCCGTAGGTTCCGCTGGAGGCAAGGGTGCCGCCACAGGAACTGCAACGGACGAGCCCTTTCAATGTATAATCGATTGGCTGATCTTTCCGTGCGTAGCGGGGGTAGGAAGACTGTATCTCTTCCAATCGTTTCTGCGCCGCGTCCCAAAGCTCCATGGAGATCAGAGGCTCGTGATGACCGTCTACGATCATGATCTTCTCGTTGTAATAATCTCGTTTGCCTGCTGCTCTCGTTCCGTCAAGGCTCCAACGGATCTTGCCTATGTAGCAGGGATTGTGCAGAATGTACTCTATTTGCCGATTTTCGGGAACGTTGCCGAACTTGGTGCGTACACCGTTTGCGGCAATTGTGTAGGCGATCTCTCGCATTCCTTCTCCGGCAACGAACCTGCGGAACACATCACGAATCACGTCTGCAGGACCTGACTCGTCCGGATAGTATTTCTTGTCACGCATAACGTAGCCGTAGGGAGGAGGCCCTGTCGGCTCACCTCTCGAAGCCTTTTCGGTCATACCGCGGGTAACCTCTGTTGAGAGGTTAATGAGATAGAATTCGTCCATCCATTCGATGATGCGCTCGATGAGCGATCCCCACACCCCGTCCGGGATCGGCTCGGACACAGAAACAACCGCAACGTCCTTCTTTTTGAGCAGATTCTTGTAGACCATGCTCTCCTCTTGATTGCGGGCGAATCGGGAGAATTTCCAGACGTATATGCGATCAAATGGGTGATCTTTGTCTTTTGCCAGGGCTATCATTCGATTGAATTCCTTGCGGTGTTTGACCGTCTTGGCAGAGATTCCGTCATCATAGAAGACGTATTCCTCCGGGATCATGTAGCCTTCACGGTCTGCATACTCCCGTATCTTCTTGAGCTGGCTGTCAGGGCTGTACTCGTCCTGCCGCTCGTCGGAGACGCGGATATATGCGGCGGCGACATTTAGGAGAGAAGTGTGTGGCATGGTGTGGCTCCTTTCTGAAAAAATAATACCAAATGCGACTGTATCATATTGCTTGATATGCTATAATGCTTTTGGAAACAAAGATGTTTGAAGCGATTGCTTTTCGCCGACAATTATTTTTGTTAAAAATGCATATTGACAAACAAATCGCGATATGCTATACTTTGAATAAGTTAACTCGTGAAGGATAAGGCTGGGTTCCCGAATGGGAGTAGGCGCAATGCTTAGAACTCCTTTGCCCCTGGGGTTAACTTATTTTTTGCTCCAATTTCTAAGATTCTGAACGATATGTTCGGGATCTTTTTTTATTTCCTCTACTATGAAATCGATTGTTTGTATAGAATAACTGTATTGTGGTTGCGAAAACATTTTAGTAATGAAGCAGAACTTAGAATTATCCTTGATCCCATAGTATTTGCAGAACAGATAAAAATGGTTCTGATTAAACGACAATGGGATTCCAAGCTTTGCAAGACGTTTGTTGATTTCAGCGCAGCATTTTTTGCAGGTGTATTTGAATACGTCGTTTGGATCCTTCACTTCCTTCACGATCTTGACAGAACTGTCTGCGCTATTATCAATACCAACAATCGCTGTTGCCTTGTCTTTATCCTTGGTGATGTAGTAATGATGATCTACACGAATTGCAAATCGTCCATTGTTCTCATCAATTATAGGAGTTAATGATTCGTTGATAGAAATTAGTTTGTCTGCAATCTCCGGAGGGTATTTGGCGCGAATTTCATCCACATCAAAAGCTGCTATGCTGACGGTGAGCGTGAGAAAATTCTGAGGTATGATCTCAGTCATATCGATATCGTGAAAGGATTGCATTTTTTCGATGAAATTGAACACACACGCTTGAAACAGAGGTATGTAAATCATTTCATATTCTTCACAAATATAATGCGTACTGGTGTTGCGAAGTTCGATGATCTTTTCCAGATTCTTTCGCAAAGGGTCT
>JBJDZI010000083.1:0-10260 GCA_051867925.1 Eubacteriales bacterium | reverse complement strand
ATGAGATGGTTTTCCCCTTCCTCCAGTATTCTCGTTAACTTTTTCGACACTCTGAAAATACGGATAGCCGAAGCTATCCGTATTTTATTTGGTGCGATTGTTTATTCGGTTACCTTGCGGCGGCGGATAACTACGGTCAGTGCAGCACCTGCAATCAGTGCAACAACAGACACGGTCAGAACGGTATCGCCGGTGGGAACAACTTCGGGAGTCTCGGGAGTATCTACGGTCTCGTTGTAAACAGCAAACTCGGTGAGCTTGATGTATTTGGTCAGCTTCTCCATCTGGAAGCGAACGTACTTGGCGGTTACCTGATCGAAGGTGAATACCTGCGGATCGGTAGAATCGCAAACGTAGCCTTCCTTAACGACCACGTCAGTCCAGGTCTCGCCGTCGTTGGAGATCTGAATGCGGAAGTTTTCGGGGAAGTAGATGCCCTTGGGGTTGCTGGGATCAGTAGGATTGTTGGAAACGGTCTTGACCGAGTACAGCTCGTGAGAGGGCTGGATCACGACCTTGTCAAACTTGGTACCTTCGCCCAGCTCAATGGTGAACTGCGCCTTGGCGTTTTCGGAGCCGTCACGGGGAGTGCCGGGGTTGGTGTGATAGCCTGCGAACTGACCGTAGTCAAAAATGGTGGTGCAGAAGTTCATGAAGTCGTTGTCGTTGATGTTCTCCAGCTTCCAGCCGCCGTCGGTGTGGGAGG
Source organism: Eubacteriales bacterium (assembly GCA_051867925.1). Lineage (GTDB taxonomy): Bacteria > Bacillota > Clostridia > Oscillospirales > CAG-272 > CAKSQF01. The sequence goes on along the minus strand of JBJDZI010000083.1, from coordinate 9,554 downwards.
AGTCGCTGGTAACGGGCTTGTTAGCTGCCAGATTCACGGGAGCCTCAGCAGTCTCGGTGATGTTGTAAACCTCAACCTCGGTCAGTTTCATGGCGTAGTTGACGCCGTCGTGATTCAGCTTGGTAGCGTAGAGACGGACGTACTGTGCGGTCTGGGTCTCAAAGGTGAAGGTCTGGGGTAAATAGCCCTTTTCGCCGTTGGTAACGGCATAGTCGGTCATGGTGAGAACGGTAGTCCAGTCGGTGCCGTTGTCGGATACCTGAATCTCGAAATCAACGGGGAAGGTGTTGGAGGCTACTGCGTAAGCGATCAGGGTGTTGAAGGTCTTTGCCTCGCCGAAGTTATAGCCTACATACTGGGGATCGGGCATATTTCCGCCGTATGCGGAGTGATAGCCGGATGCCTCGCCCTGACCGTTGTCGGGACGGGCGATTACCTCGAACGGGTCGCCGTCGTTCAGGTTAGCCTTGCTCCAGTTCCAGTTAGGATCCTCGTGGGAGTAAGCGCAGAGAACGTTGTCACCGGAGAGTCCTGCTGCCAGATTATCGGAATTGGCGGCAGAAACCGAAAGGGGGATCAGCGCAGTGCAAAGCCCTGCAAGAATGGTTGCGATGAGTTTTTTCATAGATTCGTTCCTTTCTCAATAAAAATGCTGTTTATAATGCTGTTTATATAGTAATACAAATAAATCAATTTGTCAATCGGTAGAACGGATGATGGCAATATATGAAACAAAAACAGCAATTTTTGCATATCAGGTCATCACGTCTAAAAGGCTGTAAAAACTTCGGATCCGCATAATATTTTCGGATCCGCATAATATTTATGTAAAAAAGAAACAAAAAAATCAAGGCTTTCTTTGCTTGAAACCCTTGATTTTTTGCTTTATGCGAATTTAGCTACAGCCTATTGGTTGTTTAAAATCACTCTTTGGAGGATTCGGTTGTATCGATCGTGTCTGCTTCTTCCCAGAGGAGCGATTCGCGGCGGACGCTGCCGGGGGAGACGCCTTCTATTTCGCGAAATGCGCGGTAGAAGCTGGCGGGATCGGAGAAGCCAACCATTGCGGCGATCTCGTAGACCGGCAGGGCGGTGGTGACCAGCAACCTGCGGGCAGCACTCATGCGGGAACGCAGGATGTACTTGCCGGGCGTTACGCCGAAGGATTCCTTGAAGATCCGCACGAAGTGATACTTGGACAAATGAACCACCGAAAGCAGCTGCTCCAGCGAAAGATCCTCGGCGAGATGAGACTGGATGTATTCCCGTACCTCGCGCATATCGGAGCGCAGATTAACGGAGGATGCCACCTCGGCGGTGTGCTGCTCCAAAAGTCTCCACAGAATGGAGACCACCATGTTGGAGCGGCGGGCAACTGCCATCAGACTGTCGTCCCCGGTGAGACGGTCGATCTCGGCGAAATAGCGGTCGATCTGGGTGGTGTCCCGAGGGCGCAGAACGGTGAATTTGTTCTCCAGTTGGCGTTTGTAAAACTGCACCCCCTCTCCGTCAAAATGCAGGAAACGGTAGGACCATCCGTCGGGGGAATCGGCGCGGTAATCGTGCCATTTGCGGCAATCGAGAAAGACCAGACTGGCGGGCTGCAGGGAATAGGTCTTGCCGCCGTAGGTCAGCCTCCCTTTCCCGCGGAGGGTGTAGAGGATCAGAAGCGCGTTCTTGCCGTCGCGGGTGGTGTAATGGTCAGGACCTACGAGAAAGCATCCGCTTTCGGTGAGCAGGCAGGGAAGACCGTCGAATGCAGGATCGGCGGGATAGTTGTTCCAAGTGGAGCCGTCCTTCAGATCCAGTTCGTATTGGAGCATAGAGACCTCCTTGGCGGGATTGGATCGGATCGACCTGCGCGGGGAAGATTCGATCCTTGCAATGCAATTTTTGCTTATTTCTGCTGTGCCAGATGTTCGTTGTAGAGTTTGAAGAAGTGATCGGCGCGGACAAATTCCACCTTGCCGTCGTATTTCTTTTTTAGTTCCTGCTCGATTTCGTAGAGATCGTTCAGCGACAGCTTGCCCCAAACCGACATCTGCGCGCCGATGAAGAGCGGCGATTTTTTGTCAAATCGTTTTGCCTCACGGAAGAGGACGCGGGAGAGATGCTCGCGGGTGGTGGTGTAGCAGGGGGTTAGCTGTTTGCAGACTTTGCCGTTGTGTACCGAAGTGATCGATTCCCGATCGTCGGTGAAAAGCTGGACGGTCAGTCCGTAGAGCGAAGGAGTGTTTTGAGTGTAGATCTCCCGCTGTTCTTCGGTAAGGTTATCCCAAACGGTGACGACCTTCAGCCCGGTGCGCTCAAAATAGCGGTTGGAAAGCGCGGCGTACTTGCCGAATTTCTCCGGATCTTCCACATAATTGCCGGCGGGGATGTCCTCGGACAGGGTGTTCACGGGCATGGCGTAGCCCATTCCCGAAGGACCGCTGACGAAGCAATCCTTCTCGGTGGAGTGATCGTAGTAATAATTCATCATCCCGGGTGCTACGTCGGCGCAGGCGGGAGAGATTGTCCAGTTCACCGCAACTTTGCCGCGGGAATCGGCGTTTTTGTCCCAATATTGGCGCATATAATGCTCCACATACTGAATGTTGTCGCCGTCGCTGACGAAGATGGAGACATAGATTTTGTTCTCCAGTGTAGGTGTGGACGGAATCTCGCGAATGCGGATGGGTGTGCGCTGACCGTACACGGTGGCGTTGGCAAAGAAATCGGAGGGAACGGTGGAAAGCCCTGCGGAGGTTGCGGTGGTGATGCCCGAACGCTCCTCGGTGTACCAGCCGGTGGCAATGGCGGCACCGGGTTCCATGTCATTCAGAAAACGGCGGTAGACTGCCTGCTCCGCTTTGGAATCGCGGCAGTTGAGGAAGACGATGGCGGAACCGGTTGCGGCGGCGAGATCGCGGATGTAAGCCGATACGGTAGGGCGCTGGGAGAGGATCAGACGGTGGGTATTCTTTTGCCAAAAAGCTTCATATAAATAGGTATAGATTTCCGTGGCGGTGGTGTAGGGAAGGGCAGTCAGATCGCAGAGCAGAGGAAGATCAATCCCCGCATTGGTCAGCGCGTCCAGTACCGCGGGGGTTACGGGAATGCCGTCGATGGGGGAAGCCACGGAGCCTGCCAGATTGACGTAATGCTCGCTCTTTTCGGTGGAGTAGAGGACAAATCCTGCCGCCTCGTCGGCGTATTTTGCAAAAATTTCCAAAGGCTCTTTGAGCGTGTAAGTGTAGCCGAAGGTTATAGCCCAAGTGTCGGCGCCTTCTCCGGCGGTTTTATCATACAGAAAGATGCGGGGCTGTTTGCGGTTCACGATGCCCTGCAAAGCTAATAGTGCCACCAACCACTCACCGGGGGTATTTTCGGTGGTGAAGGAGTCCATATTGGAAACAGGCGTGTCAAAGGTGGGGAAAATCTGACCTTCCGGCCAAGTCATAGGAGTGTGCATAGGATAGTCCTCCGTAGGGTATGAATGGGGGAGCGGAGCGGTTTGCTCCGCCCATGCGCGAGATTTGCTTTTGCGCGCTAAACTGTCCCCATTGTAACCGAAAATTTATGATCCGTCAATAGATTTTGTGAAATTTTCCATAAAATATTTCGAAAATCCCTCTTGACAAACTTCAAAGTCCGTGTTATAATAGGTGCAATGCGTTTTGCTTGACACCTTTATCAAGCAATTCGCTTTACAGTATGACAAATCACCGGAGGCAGTTATGGAATCGGCGGAAAAGAATTTGGATCTGTCTCTGCTTCTGGAGTTTTACGGCGGACTGCTCTCCCCCCGTCAACGGGAGATGGCGGAGTATTCCTACAACGACGATCTGTCCCTCAGCGAGATCGCCGAACTCTGCGGCATCACCAGACAGGGCGTTTGGGACGGGTTGAAAAAAGCTGAAGCCATCCTCTATGATGCAGAGGAGCGGCTGAACCTTTACGAAAATTACCGCAAACGGCAGACTGAGGTGGATTTCCTCCTAGTCCGCCTTCGAAAAATGGCTGACGAAGGTCAGCAGGTGGACGATCTCATCGCATCCGTAGAGCGGATGCCCCTGTGATCCTCCCCATGAAGGAGAATTCATGTTTGATAGCTTATCCGATAAGCTGAGCGCGGCGTTCAAAAAATTCCGCAGCAAGGGCAAGCTCACCGAAGCCGACGTCAAAGCCGGTATGCGGGAGGTCAAGCTGGCACTGCTGGAAGCCGACGTCAACTTCAAGGTGGTCAAGGAATTTATCAAGACAGTCACCGACCGAGCCGTTGGTTCGGAGGTACTGGAAAGCCTTGTTCCCGCTCAGCAGATCATCAAGATCGTCAACGAGGAACTGACCAATCTGATGGGCGGCAGCGTATCGAAGCTGACGATCGCCTCCAAGCCTCCCACAGTCATTATGATGTGCGGCTTGCAGGGCGCGGGTAAGACCACCCACGCCGGAAAGCTGGCAGGGCTTTATAAGAAGCAGGGCAAGCGTCCTCTGCTGGTTGCCTGCGACGTTTACCGTCCCGCCGCCATCAAGCAGTTGGAAGTGGTAGGGGGACAGCTGGATATCCCTGTGTTCACCATGGGCGATAAGGTCTCTCCGGTGAAGATCGCTGCCGAAGCCCTGAAGTACGCCGAGAAAAACGGCAACGATATGGTCTTTATCGATACCGCAGGTCGTCTGCACATTGACGAAGGCATGATGGCGGAGCTGGTGGAGATCAAGAACAAGGTCAACCCCACCGAGATTCTGCTGACCATTGATGCGATGCTGGGTCAGGACGCGGTCAACGTTGCCGAGACCTTCAACCGAGAGCTGGACATCACGGGCGTTATCCTCACAAAACTGGACGGCGATACCCGTGGCGGTGCCGCACTGTCGGTGCGTCACGTGACCGGCAAACCCATCAAGTTCGTGGGTACCGGCGAAAAGCTGGACACCATCGAGCCCTTCTATCCCGACCGTATGGCATCCCGTATCCTCGGCATGGGTGATATGCTGACGCTGATTGAAAAGGCAGAGCAAGCCTACGATGAAAAGAAGGCGCAGGAGTTGGAGCAGAAGATCCGCTCGTCTACCTTTACGCTGGACGATTATCTGGAGCAATTCCGGCAGATCAAAGGCATGGGCAGTATGGAGCAGCTTGCCGCCATGATCCCCGGCATGAAGCCCGGTGCGCTGAAGGATGCACAGATCGACGAGAAGGCAATGGCGCATATGGAAGCGATTATCACTTCGATGACACCCAAGGAGCGTCAAAAGCCCGAGATCATCAACGGCTCCCGCAAAAAGCGGATTGCGGCGGGCAGCGGCAGAAGCGTGGAAGAGGTCAATCGCCTGCTGAAGCAGTTTGACCAGACCTCCAAACTGATGAAGCAGCTCTCCAAGGGTGCATTCGGCGGGATGGGCAAGAAAAAGGGTAAATTCCGCTTTGGCTTTTAAGTAAAACTGCTTTTTCTGAAAAAAGCTAATTTTGCTAAGGTTTTTATAAAACCGCTTTACCAAGTTCAAAAAATCACTTTTCAAAAAACCAAACATCGGCGCAAAGCCGAACTCAAACGTCATATCCGAAGGGGAAGTCTTCAAGGCAAACCCTTCGCAGATATATAACATAATTTTGGAGGAAATACAAAAATGGCAGTTAAAATCAGACTCAGAAGAATGGGCGCAAAGAAGTCTCCCTTTTACCGCGTGGTAGTTGCAGATTCCAGATATCCCCGTGACGGTCGTTTCATCGAGGAGATCGGCTACTACAATCCCATGACCAATCCCGCTGAGGTGAAGATCGACGCTGAGAAGGCAGCACAGTGGCTGAAGAACGGCGCACAGCCCACCGAAACCGTAAAGGCTCTGCTGAAGAAGAACGGCATCGAGAAGTAATCCCCTAAGGAGGGTCAGATGTCGGATTTGAAGCAAACACTGACGGACATCGCCAAGGTGCTGGTCGATCATCCCGAAGAGGTCACCGTTGTGGAGACCGAGGACGAGGAGGGCGTGATCCTGACTCTGTCGGTCGCCGAAGGTGACATGGGAAAGGTGATCGGACGCCACGGCAAAATCGCCAAGGCCATCCGCACCGTGATGAAATCCGCAGCCAACAAAGACGGTCGCCGCGTGACCGTGGATATTGAATAATCAAACGGATACGGCGAAACACCCCCGCTCATCTCACCGCAAATGCGGAAGGATGAGCGGGGGTTGGGTTTTTGGGGGCAATCATACTGCCGTGCGAGCGGTGGCAGTTAGTCGAGATTGACGTAGAACAACATGGAGTGTGCCATGCCGCCTTCGGTGTATGTGGCGTATACCTGCAAGTAGCAGTTGCCGTCTGCATCCAGTGCAAGGAATTCGGAATGCAAAGTGTAGCGGTCAGAAATAGAATCCAGCAAGGCATTTTTTGCGTTTTCAATCTTTTTTGCGGTGATCCGGTCTTCTATAGTATCAAAAACGCCCAGCGTTTTTGCGTTGATCGACATCAAATTTCCCTTGGTATTGTAGGTGATTTCGATGTCATCCGTGGTGGGATATCCGCAGATATATTTTGTATATACAACCGTATAGGCAGAAAATGACGAGTTTTTTGGTTCGATTACGACTCGCCGGGAATACTCTGCGGCAATCTTTGCGCCGAACACTTCCGCCAATGTTGCATCAGCCAGTTGAACGGCAGTATCTTCGGATAACTGTCCGTACTTGTGCGATTCATTGGAATTGTAAAAGAACAGTAATTCATCGGTATCTCTGCGGAATACCGCCTCTATTATAGTATCATTTTCACCGCTCCGATATTTTTCAAACTTACCGCGGGAAGATAGTTGCGCATCGTCTGCGGTAGAGAGAGGGGTATTATAGGAGCGCTGGTGTTCCAATGCATATTGTTGACCGGCAAGCGTAACGGTACGGGAAGCAGGCGCATCGGGATTCTCCACAGTTGTCATATTGGAATACGAAAAATCCTTTGCAGTAATCTGTTCCATTTGGGACTCGCTTTTCGCGGCGGAAGCGGATTCATTGTTTCTGATGGGAGATCCCATTGAAGCGTCATAATAAATGACATATTCCACCGTCTCTGTACCGCAACCTGTTGTCAGGAGCAGCAATAGGGTTAGTGTGAGTATACTGATTCGTTTCATCATTTTTCGCTTCCTCCTTAGTTGAGAAATTGGTTGTCATCGCCGACTGCATAGATTGGCAAACCGTAAACTGTTTCCGTTCCTTTTGAATCATCGTCTTTTATATACGATACTTGAATGTTACCAAGAGATAGATTGGCGAGCTCAATTGCGGTTTGGATACTTGTTCCCGTATTGATGTTATCCAAAAAATATTCTAGCCATTCGTTTAGATGCCCTGTATTAAGCGTTTTGGTAGTTCCTAAAACATAGTGTGCGCCTTTTGCATAGGTAGCATCTACTAAGTTGTAGGTGTATCCATAAATTGAAATATTCTTTCCGGTATTGCATCCCAAATAGAGCACACAACGAAGGGAGGCTAACTCGTTGTCCTCACAGGAATTGATATAATGCCGGTCGTTACCAACTTCATATCGGTTGGCTACTGACGAAGAAACAGCAATTGCTCCGGTTGAGATATTATTCGTGGTGCAGAAAGAGATTACCCCGGGACCTCCATGACCTGAGAATACAAAAACATCATCTTCTGTACGCATATACAGATATGCATAATATGCGAGTTGGTTTGTTTCAGAATAAGCGGTATAGCCAAAATTTTCAAACACATCCACGAAATATTCATTGTTTAGAGCGGTATTAAAGTTGATGAGTTCCCCTTGTTCGTCATTATAGGAGTAATCGTGACTCGCAATATCGGCTACCCCTTTATCTGCCGGCATAAAACTCCAATGCGAACCAGCGTTCAGCGTATTGCCAAAATAAACATCTCCGGACGAATTCATGCATAACAATTGATTATTATATCGGATTTGATACAGCCCTTGATGCCTTCCGGATGTTATGCGGTGAATGTTGAGTTTGGTTCTTGCACCGGTGGAATTGTAGAGGATCAGATTGGAACCGGATACATATGCCGATCTGCCGGTACTGCTGTAAACGCTTTGCAAGCGAATAGTTCCGTCGGTGTTTTTGACCACAGTCCATTGAGACAGTGACGACTCTCCCCGCGCTCTGCTGTCAATATTTATACTGTTGGCATCGGACGCACTTGCTAAAGATAATACTTTTTTGGTACTGGCATTCATAATGTAATAATCAGTACCGCCAATCAATCCGGTAGAATTGCAAACCGCGATCGTCACCGAGGTGATAATCGTTTCCCCGTCAGTGGGATCTGTTCCAGTGGCGGTAATTACCGCAGTTCCTTCTTTTAGTCCGGTTATCATTTTGTAAGCATCATCGTAACTCAAAACCGATTCATCGTCAATGGCGATTTCCACCTCCATATTGGATGGCGTTGCGGAGACAGTAAGACCGGCAGATTGTCCCACCATTAACATAGTACGATAAGGTGTGATCGTAATGGAAGCGTTATCCGATGCATATACCGGTAACACGCCGGTGCAAAAGGTCAATAGAACAGTAACTGCCAAAAGAACAAAACCAAACTTTTTCACAGGATATCCCTCCTTACTAAGACTGTTTCGTTTGATCGTCCTTATATTTCCGGGTCTTATCTGTTCATCGGATTCATTCCTATCTATTATGAAGTATTTTCATTATTATTATAGCATACCATTTGGTTTTTGTCAATCAATTGATGGTAAATTTTATCAGTCAAAAAGGAAAATACAGGGAATGTTTTTTGTGCAAATTGCCCAAATGCAGCGCGATCGTTGACAAATACCGTCGAATGTGTTATACTGCTGTTAACCAACGCTTTGGAGGTATATCAATGCTGCTTCCCGCAATTTTGTCCGCTCTGGGCGGTTATTTAATCGGAAACTTTAATTTGGCGTATATGCTTGCCAAAGTCAAAGGCTTTGACATCCGCACCCGCGGTTCCAACAACCCGGGTGCCTCCAACGCGGCGATGACGCTGGGCAAAAGGGCGGGCGTCCTTGTGGCACTTGCGGATATTTTCAAATCGGCTGTTGCTGTACTGCTGTTCGGCTATCTGTTAGACGGGGAATTTGCCGCGCTTTGCGCAGGACTCGGCGCCGTCTTGGGGCATATGTATCCCTTTTGGCTGAGGTTCAAAGGGGGAAAAGGGTTTGCCTCCTTCGTGGGCATGATGCTGGGTGTGGAATGGCGATTGTTCGTCATCATCGGCATCGGTGTCATCGCGATCACATTGCTCAGCGATTACATTGTGCTGGGTACGCTGACCGCCGTGGTGTCTTTTCCCATTTGTTACGGCATCGCAGTGCAAAAAATCCTGCCGCCGCTTCTGATCCTTTTGGTGTCCCTGCTGATCATTTGGAAGCATATTCCCAATTTCAGGCGCATTCGGAGAGGGGAAGAATTCGGCGTGCGCGCAGTGCTGAAGAGGAAAAAAGAATGATTATTGCAAAAATCTCCCGTCTTTGCGGGAGATTTCAGAATGTCGAAAAAGTCTTTCAGAAAATCGAGAGGAGGGCGAAACCATCTCAAACGCCG